>JAEYXC010000379.1 GCA_023428655.1 Bacillota bacterium
AAGAAATCAATATCACGAATATTGTCACGAAAATGAGTATGCTTCTTATACTCCCTGATGTATCCTTCTCTGGCATGAATCGCATCCGGAGCCAAATTTCCAAGATAGAATAAGCCTTCCTCCCGAATGGTTCCACCGGGAAGGAGCTTTATCATTTCTCTTGCTATTACCATATGGGTTAAAACACCGGCCATAATGTATCTCCATCCTTTTATCTTTCACTATCCTTACAAAAATTACTGTTTTCCGGTGCTTCCGTGTCCCCCACGATCCTTATTCCCAAGCTCACCTACTTCTGTAAATACAATTGTAGGCTGGTGCTCCATAATACGGAATTGACAGATGCGGTCATTCACATTGATTATGGTGTCTCTCATGGCCAAAGCCGGGAAAAACCATTGGTCATGATCTCCGCAATAGCTTTCATCCACAATCCCCATGGAATTGGTCTGCAAAATCCCATAATTCTTAAAGGTACTGCTTCTAGGTACGATATGAGCCTCGTAGCCCTTTGGAAGTTCCATCGCGACACCCAGGGGAATAAGCTTAAATTCCCCAGCCTTAAGCGTTACCTTCTCAGCAGCACGCAAATCAATCCAATCTGACTTATTCTCGATATACTGTAGCTTGTCAATCTGATCACTAAAATACTTAATCTTTATATTTGGCATATTATCTCCTTTGTTCTGTTTCTAATCGAATAGTAGCAATTCTTTACCCAGCCTGTCTTCACTCGTTCATTCTATACTCTAACATGGCAAGAAGCTCCTTCGCTGCGGACGAGATAGGATTATGATTACTCGTAATAATGCAAAAATGTCGTTTTGGTATCTCGGTCTTAAAGGTTAGTTCAAATAATTCTCCGTTATCCAGGGCATCCTTCGCAAAATCCTTTACTACGCACCCCACACCTAGGTTACGACTTGCGAATCTAACGATAATATCGCTCATAGCCAATTCAAATTCCGGCTTAAGCTCCACCTCATTGGTCATAAGAAACTCATCGATATATCTTCTGGAGCTGGTATTATGCTCCAGACATATGATTGGCAGTTCCTCTAGCGCCTTATAATCAAGGGCTTGCCCCTTAAGCTCTCGGAAGCGATTTCCCGCTACAAAGACATCCTGTATCTCCATGATCCGAGTTATCGCAATCTCCGACTTAGCCTCAATGGGCTCACTGACCACACCGAAATCAATCTTGCCCGCATATAGATAATCCAGGGTCTCCGGGGTCGGTGCATTGGTAACCATTACCTTGATCTTGGGAAATCTCTCATGGAAACGTTCTAAATAAGGTAGGAGATAAAATTGCAGCGTCATATCACTGGCGCCAATTCGGATCTCTCCGTATTCCAGATCAAGCATTTTCCGGAACTTCTCCTCACCCATCAATATATATTCATATCCTCTTTTCACATAGCTGTAAAGCACTTCCCCCTCCGGGGTCAGCTTTACACCCTTGGGGATACGAACAAACAGCTTACTGCCGAGTGTAGTCTCAAGTAGCTTAATCGCCTGACTGACGGCAGGCTGAGAGATACATAGCTCCTCCCCAGCCTGGGTGAAGCTCCCGGCTTTTGCAACATAATAGAAGATACGATAATACTCCAGATCAATATTCATCCAACTCTCCGTTCCGCTGCCAACCCCCAATCCTGAGCACCGGCAACCTTGCATCTATGACGAGCTTAGCAAGCTCACTATGTAATATATTATCATCAAAGCAAGAACAAGGCAAATCATAATATTTCCGGTTATGATCTGCCTTGTTCCTATTCACTCAATATACGGCTATGTACATTATTTCTGGAGAATCGAATCAATCTCTTTCTGTAGGGTCTTTAAATCTGTGCGAATATTCAAACTCTGGGGGCAAGCCTCCTCGCATTGACCACAATCCACACAAGCAGCTGCTTTTGCTGCTTCCTTAATGTCATTGGACCATGCCCAATGAAGCTCGCCTTCATTATTGTACATTCCATAGCTGTTCCAGATCGCAAAATTCTTAGGAATATCAACTCCGGCGGGACAAGGCATGCAGTAAGCACAGGCGGTACAGCCATTCTTCACTCTGCTTCTTAATACACTGGCCACGGTAACGATTGACTGCTGTTCAGTCTCATTTAGGGCTCTAAAATTCTGGAACGTATTCAGATTATCCTGAACCTGCTGCTCATCCGACATTCCGCTCAAGATAACCTTAACATTCGGCAAGGAGCCAACCCAGCGTAATGCCCAGGATGCTGCTGATTTTCCCGCCTCCTGCTCCTCAAGATGCTGAGCAGCCTCCTCGGGAAGCTTGGCCAGAGAACCTCCTTTTATGGGTTCCATAATGATTACGGGTACACCAAGCTCCTCTGCCAGTTCATACCCCTTCATACCGGCTTGTTCCTCCGTATCCATGTAATTAAGCTGTATCTGACAGAAATCCCAATCACGGAACCGTAGGATATGTTCGAAGGCTTCATATTCGTCATGGAAGGAAAAACCGAGATATTTAATTTTACCCTCTGCCTTAAGACGATCCATTACCTCAAGTACTCCCAATTCAACCATCTTATCAAATCTCTCTCGGTTTAATGCATGAAGTAGATAGAAATCAATATAATTCTTATTGAGCTTCGTTAATTGCTCATTCAAATAATGTTCTGCATCCTCTGCTTTCTCCACGAGCCAGCAAGGAAGCTTTGTCGCAAGATAATAGCTATTTCTGTCATATCGATCCAGTGCCTTCCCGGTAAATATCTCACTATTCCCTTCATGATACATATAGGCTGTATCAAAATAATTCACACCAGCTTGATACGCTTGATCAATCATTCTCATTGATGTCTCTTCATCAATGCTGCCATCCGGATTCTTAGGATATCGCATACACCCAAACCCCAATAGCGAAGTCTTAACTCCCAACTTTTTCAGTTCTCTGAACTCCATATTTATTACCTCCTCAAACATCTGCTATGATGCAGCGGGGATGCCACACCATAGTTTGGTCATATTCCATTATCCCATGGATTAATTTATTCGACAATGGTTTTTCCTAGCCTTTATGGATTATTTCCCTTTTCTTCTACCGAGAACAGACAAGTCTTCACCTATGTCTCCAGCCGTTAGCTCTGATTTACCTTTCCTTTTTCTCCCACCAGGTCTTCGTTGAGCAAGGATAAAAACCGATATTATAATAAAACTGCTGGGAAGACCCAACATAAGCACGCTTAGCACCAAGCTCCTTGCAGCGTTTCACTCCTTCTAGGACAGCTGCTCTACCCATACCCAGGTTGCGATAGGCAGGATCCGTTGCCACCGGCTCTACCAGTGCATAGTCCGTTCCCGGTTCATACCACATACCACAAAAAGAGACAAAGCTGCCATCCGGTGCCTTTACGGCAATTTTCAGGTTCCGATTACAATGTGGCCCTGACAGCTCACTTCTTCGCCCCTCCAAACAAGTCTCCACCGGCTCCTCCGGTTCACCCTCATGATTGAAGCCTTTCCATAGCACCTGATGATATTTCATTAAATCATATTCCTCCGCTAGGCTAACCACCTGGTACCCCTGAGGTAAGTGATAGCTAAGCTTCGTCTCCTCTAATGGGATAACAGAATTATTCTCCTTCTCCTGGGTGGGAATAAAACCCTTTCCTGCTGCTACCGCTTGAAACATTTCATATCTGTCGTCAATAAGTACCTTGACACTATGATCCTTTTGCATGTTTTTCCATGCATGGCTAAGCACTTCCTCCTGTAGAGCCTCATAGCCCGGTGCGATTACAGGCCATACATAACCAAGATCATTTTCGTAGGCCGCCAGTGCAACCATGTGCCCATTCTCTTCCCAGATACCAATCCTTGACAGATGCTCCTTGGCCAGATAACGCTTCAAGCAAAACATCCACTCCCATCTGCCCCATAGAAAGCCTTCATCCACTACTCCTTGCTGATTTATTCGTACAAGGAACTCCCAAACACGCTGATAATCTTCACCGAAATCACCTCTATCGGTATATTCTCTAATTTGCACTGCCATATATTTCTCCCCCATCGAACACTTGTATCATTTTTATCATATTACAAGTTTTTTCCAAAATCAACACCTATTTAATAGCCTAAATAAAATTTCATCAGTATATTGACCAAATCAGTCAATGGTGATATTATGAAATTGACCAAATCAGTCAAAACCTTCATTAACCAGAAAGATGAGGTGATCTTATTCGTTACGATACCTTCGAGAATTTAGAGGAAAGCAAAAAACAGAAGATTATTAATGCCGGTTTTAAGGTATTTGCGGAGCATGGTTATGCTAAGGCCTCCGTAGATGAGATTATTAAAGAGGCAGAGATATCAAAGGGAAGTCTGTTTTACTACTTTCAGTCGAAGAAGAATTTTTATCTATATCTCTATGAGTACAGTGGGAATCAGCTGGAAAAGCTGGTTGATACTCCGGGTCCCGACGGGAGACCCTCCTATATGCAATATACTGACTTTTTTGAACGACTGAAGGCGATACAATTACTCAAAATGGAGCATTCCCTGGTATATCCACACATGTCAAATTACATGAAGAGAGCTGTATTTGACACCGCTCCGGTCATCCGAGATAAAATCAGTGAGATCAATAACAAGTACACCAAAGAAAGAGCCATGCTCTTCTTCCAAGGACTTGATTATTCCAAGTTCAAGGAGGGAGTGGATCCCATGATGGTAATACAGTTACTTACCTGGACCTCCGAGGGCTGTGCCAACCAAGTTATACAAAGGGGGCTCTTAAAGGATGATTCCAATAAACCCGAGCCTGATTTTAATGAGGTTACCCGACTTTACTTTGCATACGTTGAGCTATTTCGTAAAAATTTTTATAAGGATGAATATGTTTGATATTTGGTTCGGCTTACTCCTATAGCACTCAGATGCGCTTGATTGCTAATAAGTAAACTGTATATTTTATTCTGAGAGATCTGATTTATGATTAAGGGTTTGAGAAGAAAGGGGATTGTTACATGTCGATTATTGAGATTAATGGACTAACAAAGGATTATGGTAATCATAAGGGGATATTTGATCTATCCTTCCAGGTAAAGGAAGGTGAGGTATTCGGTTATCTCGGACCGAACGGTGCCGGTAAGACCACAACCATCCGTCACCTAATGGGTTTTTTATCGCCGGACAAGGGCACAGCCAGAATACTGGGTAAGGATTGCCGAACGGAGTCTTCTTCTATCATGAAGGAGCTTGGCTATCTCCCGGCAGAGATCGCATTCTTTGACGGTATGAACGGTATGGAATTTCTAAAATTTATGGGTGAGATGCGAGGGATGCGAGATATTACTTATCGCGACAAGCTAATTGAGCAGTTTGAACTGGACACCAGAGGACGTATTCGTAAGATGTCCAAGGGAATGAAGCAAAAGCTCGGTATCATCTGCGCCTTCATGCATGAGCCAAAGGTTCTTATCCTGGATGAGCCGACCAGTGGTCTTGATCCCTTGATGCAGAGAAGATTCGCTGAGTTGATTCTTGAGGAGAAAGCAAAAGGAAAAACCATACTAATGTCCTCCCACAGCTTCGAGGAGATTGAGAGAACCTGTGACCGTGTAGGTATTATTCGCCGTGGTGATCTGGTTGCCATTGAGGATATTCATATCCTTAAGGAAAAGAGAAGAAAGACCTATCTGGTAACCTTCGATT
>JAEYXC010000470.1 GCA_023428655.1 Bacillota bacterium
GGAAGACTCTGCAAAAATGATATAAGGAATATCCAGCCTGATAAGCGATATCCGCTGCTGTTATATTCTCTTTGATATGATCTTCAATATAATTAATACTAAGGCTTATGTCTTCCCGATAATTCACTCTTTTACCCTTCCCTTCTCCCGTACGGTAATGATATTATATCATCTCTCACGGCTCCCTGCTGTTCCGAATTTGCTATGACTGAAGAATATATACTAATCATAAACTGAATTGATCCATTAATCTCCATTGTTCTAATCCCCATTAAGACAGGCAGCCTTCATGCTACGCACGTAATCCTCTACATAGGGAACACAGGCTTCTCCATATTCCCCGATGAGCTTAACAATGGCACTTCCTACAATAACACCATCCGCATAGGCAGCCATGGTCTTCGCCTGCTCGCAGGTAGAGATACCAAAACCAATCGCACAGGGGATATCCTTCGCCTTCTTCGCCTCCTTGATCATACCACTGATTTCGGTTCCAAGCTCATCCCTCACCCCGGTTACCCCCATGGTTGATACGCAATATAGAAAGCCCTCAGCCTCTGCTGCAATCATCCGAATACGTTCCTTGGAGGATGGTGCAATCATCGAGATCAGAGTTATATCATACTCATCACAAAAGGGCTTAATTTCCTCCTTCTCTTCGTAGGGCAGATCCGGTACAATAACCGCGTCAACACCTGCTTTTCTACAGCGTTCCATAAAATTGTGAGCCCCATAGGTATAGATTGGATTAATATAAGTCATAAAGGCGATGGGAAAGGTGCTTTCTAAACGAAGCTCCTCCACCATATCAAAAATTCGATCCGTTGTGACTCCATTCTTCAAGGCTCTGTCATCCGCAGCCTGTATTATGTGCCCTTCCGCAACCGGATCCGAAAATGGGATCCCTAATTCAATTAGATCAGCACCTGCTGCCTCCATACGAAGAATTAATTTCTTTGTTACCGAAAGGGTAGGATCACCGGCCGTAATAAAAGGGATAAATGCTTTATTATTCTCAAATATGTTCGATATTCTATTCATATAGCTCTGCCCCCTTATATCTTGCTATCGCTGCCACATCCTTATCCCCTCTGCCCGAAAGATTGATAACAAGGATCTGCTCCTTTCCCATTGTTGGTGCCAGTTGTCTTGCATAGGCAATGGCATGAGCGCTTTCAATGGCCGGAATGATCCCCTCCGTCCTTGATAGGTATTCAAAGGCATCCACCGCCTCCCGGTCAGTGACCGCCACATATTCTGCTCTTCCCATGTCATGAAGATTAGCATGCTCCGGACCAATCCCCGGATAATCAAGACCGGCAGAGATCGAATAAACTGGAGCAATCTGCCCGTATTCATCTTGGCAGAAATAGGACTTCATTCCATGGAAAATTCCAATGGAGCCGGTTGTTATGGTCGCCGCCGATTGATCCGTATCAAGTCCAAGACCGGCTGCTTCACAGCCAATGAGGCGCACGGAGGGCTCTAGGATGAAATCATAGAACAGGCCCATGGCATTACTACCACCGCCGACACAGGCCAGCACTGCATCTGGGAGCCTTCCTTCCATCTCCATCAGCTGTTCCCTTACTTCTTTGCCAATGATGCTTTGAAAATCACGTACAATAGTGGGAAAGGGATGGGGCCCCATAACGGAACCAAGAACATAATAAGTATCTGCAAAGCCTTTTGTCCATTCACGCAGCGTCTCATTGACCGCATCCTTCAGAGTCCTTGTGCCGCTTGTAACCGCGTGAACCCTGGCACCTAACAGCTTCATACGATAGACATTCAGTGCCTGGCGTTCGGTGTCCTCCTGTCCCATGAAAATCTCACATTTCAGTCCCAGCAGTGCAGCAGCCGTGGCTGTTGCAACACCATGCTGTCCTGCTCCCGTCTCTGCAATTACTCTGGTCTTCCCCATCTTCTTCGCCAGAAGCACCTGTCCTAATACATTATTAATCTTATGGGAGCCGGTATGATTGAGATCCTCCCGTTTCAGATATATTCTAGCACCGCCCAGCTCCTCACTCATCTTTTTTGCATGATACAATAGGGAGGGTCTTCCTGCATAATTCTTAAGTAGGTCCTCAAGCTCCTTTAAAAACACCTTATCCTGCTTATAATGGTTATATGCCTCCTCCAGCTCAATGACCGCATTCATTAAAGTCTCCGGAATATATCTTCCGCCGTGGACACCAAATCTTCCATTCATGTTCTAATCCTCCTTCCTCCGATTCCAGTATTACAAAAGTATAAGCCTGTTACAATGGAGTTTGAATATACCATCGCTTTACATGATCCTACCATCTATAATCCTTCCATCCATGATTCTTCCATCCATGATTCTTCCATCCATGATCCATCCATCCATGATTCATCCATCCATACTCCTTACCTTTGTCACGATCCTATGTATTTTCAGTCTATCCTTACATCCATCCGTCTCAACCCCACTGCTGACATCGATGCAATAGGGCTTTAGCATATCGATTGCTAAGCCTACATTTCCTTCCTCAATACCACCGGCGATAAAACATTGCTTGTTAAGCTTTGGAATTATACTCCAATCAAAGCCTTCACCTGTACCCCCATACTGCTCCTTATGATAAGCATCCAGAAGAAGATAATCACAGCAAAGGTCCTCTGCCTTGTGAAAGGAATCACTCCCGGATATTCTTAATGCCTTTATAACCGGGCAGTTGATATACTCCTTCAGCTTTAGAATATCCCCAGGTGTCTCATCCCCGTGGAGCTGTACCATGTCAATAATTTTATGATCACATAAGTATTTGATTCGCTCCGGTTTTTCATTTACAAACACTCCTACGGATAGTATCTGAGGATGAAGAAGTTTTTTTAACTGGAGTGCAGTCCTTTCATCAATCTGTCTCCTGCTCCTTGCAAAGACAAAGCCAATATAGTCCGGTAAGACTTCGTTCACCACTAGGATATCCTCCATCCTTGTCAAACCGCATATTTTTATTTTGGTCATACTACCTTCCTCCCGAACCACGAAGCCTCGTCAATGTTTCCTTTTTATGATCACTTCGCATCAGGGTCTCTCCGATTAGAACCGCATCCACCCCTGCAGCATATAAAGCAGAAATGTCCGCAGCAGTATGGATACCGCTTTCTGCAACAAATATAATATCCTTTGGCACGATTTGCCTCAATCGAAGGCTATTATTAATATCCACCTCAAAGGTCCTAAGATTGCGATTATTCACTCCAATTAATCGTGCCCCTGCTTGAATTGCAGATAAGACCTCTACATCCGTATGTGCTTCGACCAAAGCGGATAACCCCAGTTCATTACATAGCTTCAGATATTGCTGCAATCCATGCGTAGTATGAAGGGAGCAGATTAACAGTACTGCATCCGCGCCAAGAAGCTTCGCTTCATATATCTGGTATTCGTCAATAATAAAATCCTTACGAAGCACCGGAATTGGTACTCTGCTACTAATTTCACTCAAATAACGATTATCCCCCAGAAAGAATTCCGGCTCCGTTAATACGGAGAGGGCATCTGCTCCTGCCCCTACATATTCCTTCGCAATATCGAGATGGTTGAAAGTTTCGACAATCAATCCTTTGGAGGGGGAGGCCTTCTTAACCTCGCAAATTACCGCGATTGAATTTTCTTGTATGAACGGGCTTCTGTTCTTTCTTAAGGCTCGTTCAAAGGCGAAAGCATTTCTGCTATGAAAGCTTTTTACTCCTTCACCTCCATATATGGTACTCTTTAGCTCCTCCAAAGGTAGATGCTTCTTTGCCTTCTCCACCCTTATCCTTGTGGCCGTAACGATGGTATCTAATATCATAATGTTCCTTTCTTATCATTCCTACCGGTTTTAAGCATTCGATAACCGTACAAAATTATTTAACTGCTCCATGGCTCTTCCACTGTCGATTGTCTCAGCTGCAAGCTTTACACATTCCCGAAGTGTAATATTGTTATAGGACATATAGAGACAGATCGCAGAATTCAGTATTACGATATCCCGCCTTGGACCAGGTTCACCGGATAAGATACTCCTGGCGATCTCTGCATTCCTCTTTGGATCACCACCTACCAGCTCCTCCGGCCTACAGTACTCAAATCCAAATTGATGGGGATCAAGGAAGAAGCTGTTCACCTGTCCGTTATTTACCTCGCATACCGTTGTTTTGGAACTTAAGGAGACCTCATCTAAGCCGTCATGACCATGGACTACCATGGCTCTTTTTACCCCAAGATTGAGTAGAACTCTGGCCATGGGCTCAACTAGCCTTTCATCGTACACACCCAGCAATTGAAGCTTGGCATCTGCAGGACTGGAAAGCGGCCCAAGGATATTGAATATAGTGCGCACTCCCAGCTCCCGTCTAACGGGTGCGGCGTATTTCATTGAGGAATGGTAAAGAGGTGCAAATAGGAAGCAGATACCAATCTCCTCAAGAATTTCTTCACTTCTTTGTACCGGGATATCAATTTTTACCCCCAAAGCCTCCAATACATCTGCACTTCCGCATTTACTGGATACACTCCGATTACCATGCTTTGCTACCGGTATACCTGCTGCTGAGATAATCAGTGAGGAGATGGTTGAAATGTTAAAGGTAAAGGCCTCATCCCCACCGGTGCCTACGATATCCAGTACATCCTTGTTATGCTTAAGCTTCTGGCCGTATTTTCTCATAGTCATTGCACAGGCAGTAATCTCTTCAATTGTCTCACCCTTCATTCGAA
>JAEYXC010000471.1 GCA_023428655.1 Bacillota bacterium
ATAGTAAGGTGGGAGATATGGGAGCAACCATATGTGCTCTTATACCCAAAGCAACGATACTCGAGCAGGTATCCGGTATTAAGTCATTGAATGTTACCTTCGTTACGATTGCGATCCTGTTCGCCCTAGTCACCCTAGTGTTTGTATCGAGTTCTGTCAGTGTGGCACTCAACTTCTTAGGTAAGAAAATCACACAAGCTGCGACAGGTGATCTTACAACTAATTTTGATACCAAACGGAAGGACGAGTTCCTTCACTTGGCTAAGGGTATCGGGAATATGCTCCGTGATATGCGTGGATTAATCGGAGAGGTTCAGGGGGTAGGTGTTAAGGTAAGTAGCTCTGCAGAAGGTGTATCCAATACCTCTGAGAAGCTACTTGTGGCAACAAAGGATATCTCACGGACCATTGATGATATCGAACAGGGTATTGTTCAGCAGGCTAGTGATACAGAGCAGTGTCTCTTGCAGATGACGAGCCTTTCCGATCAGATTAATGAAGTTTACACCAATGCCAATGAGATCGGTCAGATTGCTAATAACACGAAGAAGATTGCCGGAGAAGGTATCATCATTATCGATGAGCTGAATGAAAAAGCGAAGGCTACTACCGATATAACCCATAACGTTATTATTAAGATACAGGAATTTGAGGCTCAGTCCCAGGATATCGGAAGCTTTGTTAATATGATTAATGATATCGCAGCACAGACAAATCTTCTGTCACTCAATGCTTCCATAGAAGCAGCCAGAGCCGGAGATGCAGGTCGAGGCTTTGCTGTTGTTGCGAACGAAATCCGTAAGCTAGCAGATCAATCCGTGCATGCGGCAAAGCAGATTCAGAATATCGTGTCGATGATTACCGATAAGACAAAGGACACTGTGGATACCGCCAAGGAAGCAGAAAGCATTGTTAGCTCTCAGTCGGAAGCCTTGGATAAGACCATTCAGGTATTTGATCATATCAATGACCATGTTAATAATCTGGCAAATAATCTGGTTAATATATCAGAGGGTATTAAGAAAATTGAAGCAGCGAAGGCTGATACCATGGATGCAATCCAAAGCATTTCTGCCGTATCGGAGGAAACAGCTGCCGCATCTCAGGAGGTTAGTGCAACCGCCATTAGCCAGATTGATTCCGTGGAGCGTCTATTGATGGCAGCACAGGAGCTGGCGTCCGATGCGAAGAGTCTGGAGGAATCAATCAAAATCTTTAAGATTTAAAGAAACTGGAATTAGCTATAATTATAAGTAGAATATAAGGAATATATGACCCGTAGGGGATAAAACACCGGTGCTTCAGCATGAAAAGCTGCAAGGCCGGTGTTTTATCTTTGTTATGGGTTCCTTCTCTGGATATCTTTACATATCCGAGGGAGAGTGATAGGATATTGAAAAGGGGGAATGGTTATGGCTAAGCTGAGAGAGACTGTCTGTATGTATTATAAAGCCATGGGCGAGTGTGCTAAGGGGAGAGAAGCAAATCACCACGGCTATTGTCAAAAATGTGATAAGTATTATCCGAGAGCGAGGGAACATCACATAAACCGTAAAAAACAGGAGCTCAACAAGATTAGAGAGAAAGAAAGAGAGTAAAGTGGAGAGATGAATGAGAGAGTAGGATAAGAAAGGGGATTAAAATGAACATATTAGTCGTTGGAGGTACCAGATTCTTTGGGGTACATTTGGTTCATACATTACTAAAACAAGGGCATGAGGTTACTATTTTAACCAGGGGTAATGTTAAGGATGGCTTTGGAGACAGCATTCATAGAATTAGGGTGGATCGAAGTAATGAAGATGCAATGAAGAGCGCGTTGCAAGGAAAGTTTTATGATGTAATCTGTGATAATATTGCCTTTTGTTCAAATGATGTCAAATATCTACTGGAGTCAGTCGGTTGTAATCGGTATATTCAGACCTCAAGTGTATCAGTCTATCCACAGCTTGGATTAAGGACGAAGGAGGAGGATTTTGATGCAGGTTCTCATCCACTAATTTGGTGTAACAGGGAGGATTATCCCTATGATGAGATAAAACGCCAAGCGGAATGTGCATTGGTTCAAAATTATCCGACCTTATCATCGGCAGCGGTCAGGCTACCCTATGTCATAGGAGAGGATGATTATACAAAACGATTGTATTTTTATGTTGAGAATATCGTAAAGGGGATTCCGATGTATGTGGATAATCCTCAAGCTGCCATTTCTTATATCCGGTCAAAGGACGCGGGAGATTTTATTGCTTGGCTTGTCGGGTCTACACTGACAGGACCGGTTAATGCAGCCAGTATGGGGACGATAACCCTGGAGGAGGTTTTTGATTATATCGGGAAACAGACAGGGAGGAAGCCGATACTTACCCCGGAGGCAAAGTCAGCCCCCTATAACGGTGGTGAGGATTTCTCCTTAAATACCGAAAAAGCAGATGCAGCGGGTTACCATTTCTCGGAGTTAAAGAGCTGGATCTATGATCTGCTCGATTATTATATTGCAGATGTAATGAATTAAAAAAATATAGTGCGGACTGCATGTAGACGAGCTCATCGACAAATGCTAGACATATCAAATAGAAAGGTTGTACCTCTCATGATAAATGTCGGCATAGGAAGGGATTTTGTTAATTCGAAGGACTATATCCTTGATTTATTGGCATGTCAATGCATGCCCACCCTGTTGAAGTGGAAGCCTGCCAGTCTGATTACCGTTGATAAAAGACGAATCTGCGATATGCATGAGTTTGATACGATTCTTCGATACTATCTGGACCAATACCTCTGCAGTCTAATGGTTTTTCAGGAGACAGAAAGCAGATTGTATTTGTTTTTATATAATGAGCATTTGCTATGGCTATCCATGTCCATGGGAATGCGGCAATCATTTTTAGAAAGGTATGGGTACGGTATTGATAAGAATCAGCTAGGAGCATCCATTTCACAACTAGGAAATAAGTACAGGACTTACTGGGTTTCAGGGGAGTTTCCTCATGAGATAGGAATCTTTATGGGGTATCCCTTAGCAGATGTGGAGGGCTTTATCCGCAATCACGGAAAAAATTATGTTCTCTGTGGTATGTGGAAGGTTTATGAGCGGGTGAAGGTTGCGGAAGCTGCATTTTCAGCCTTTCATCAGATAAAGTCAAGGGCCATAGCGTTAGTAGAAACTAAAGGGGAGCTATTGTATCGATGTGAGATAGAGGCTCAGGATTATTCTCAGATCGGTTGGGAGCTGTTATCCTACTGACTGTAATTATCGCAAGTATGGATCGGAGAATGAGTTAATGGAATTATGGATCTGTTACGCAATCTTATCAGGGATTTTTGTGAGCCTGAGAGAGCTTTATATAAAGAAATATATTGAGCAGTCACCGGAGATTATTAGCTTTACGACGAGGTTTTACGGAAGTATTATTTTCATAATCATTGCACTGAGAGGGAATGTTATTATTACAGATATTCCGGTATTTATCGGAATTACCCTTCTTACTGTAATTATCACTGCGGTTGCCACCTTAATTCGGCTTAAGCTGATCAAGGCGGAGGATTTATCCCTAACCACTCCCTGGCTTGGGAGTGTACCAATTTTTGTTGTATTATGGAGTATGCTATTATACCAAGAGCTTCCGAGTGCCTTTGCACTTTTTGGTATTGTCTTGGTATGCGCCGGAGCGTTTATCATCAATCTTCATGGAAATCGCATTCGCGTTAGTAAGTCCAGTATATGGATGATCCTGGTCGCAATCATGTTAGGCTTTACCACATCCGTGGATAAGCTTGCCATAGGTGTATCCTCCGCAATCACCTATTCACTGCTTTGGACCATAGCCTCGGCAGTGTTAATGTTCGGTATCGCGAGAACGAAGACGAGACGAGTTCTTATTGTTGATAAACATCTGGTTTTTCAAGCGGTATTGTGGGTAATTGAATTTCTGATGCAAATGTTGGCGGTGCAGAATATCAGTCAGATTGCCTCCGGACAAACCTATGTTAAAACGCTTACTATGCTAAATATCGTAATTACAACAGTGATTAGCAGTATTCTTTTTCGAGAAAAGGAGAGGAGAAAGCGCATTATATCTGCAGTGCTGATTTTTGTCGGCGCAGTAATTGTTATTCTGAACCGATAAAAGCATGTAAAACGTAAAAATATACAACATAAAAATATCGAACCATAAAATATCGAACCATAAAAACACAAGAACATAAGAGCAAAAACAGAAACATAAGAACATAAAGAATATAAACATAAAAAACATAAAAAACATAAAGCAAAAAAGCATAAAGCATAAAGTGTAAAAATATAAAACATTAAATATCGAACCATAAAAACACAAGAACATAAGAACAAAAACAGAAACATAAGGACATAAAGCATATAAACATAAAAAAGCACTAAAAACATAAAAAACATAAAGCATAAAGTGTAAAAAAATAAAAAAATTAATTATAAATGATACAATCAAGAATGGTATAACATATCAGCATATTATATTAAAACAAATCAAGCATATGGAATTGGATTGGTTTGAAAGAAAAATGAACATGGAGGAACAAGAATGAAAGAATTAAATCAGGCGGAAAGTATCCGTAGAATAGAGGAATTGTCCAATGCACCCGGTGTTGCCGGCTTTGAAGATCGTGTGGTTGAGTTGCTTCGTGACTATAGTGAGGGTCTGGGAGAGGTGAAAGAGGATACCTTACGTAATCTATACATTTATCGACATGAAAATACAGGTAGTCGTAAGGTAGTGCAGCTCGATGCTCACAGTGATGAAGTTGGTTTTATGGTACATTCCATTCGTGCAAATGGTACATTACAGATTATTCCGCTGGGATCCTGGGTTAATTATAATATACCTGCTCATAAGGTATGGGTTCGTAATTCAGAATATGAATACATCCCCGGAATCATTACCAGTAAGCCACCTCATTATATGAGTGAACAGGAGAAAAATGCATCCATTGATATAAAGCAAATGTCCATTGATATTGGAGCAAGCTCGAAGGAAGAAGCAATGAAGGAATATAAGATACGTATTGGAGAGCCTGTGGTACCATATGTGGATTTCGAATATGACGCAAAGCATGACATTATGATGGGCAAGGCCTTTGACAATCGTGTCGGCTGTGCGGGTGTCATTGATACTCTTCGCTCTATTTCCGGAGAAGAGCTTGCGGTTGACGTGGTAGCAGGGATTGCCACTCAGGAAGAGGTCGGTGCCAGAGGAAGTACGGTTACTACCCGCGTCATTAAGCCCGACATCGCCATTGTATTTGAAGGGTGTCCGGCGGACGATACCAGCGTGGATCAATACGAGATACAGACAGCGATAAAAAAAGGTCCGATGCTGCGTCACATGGATGCCAGAATGATTACGAATCCGAGATTTCAGCGTTTCGCCTTGGATATTGCAGCAAGGCTTGGCCTTCCGGTCCAGGAAGCGGTAAGAGCCGGAGGCTCTACGAACGGCTCAGTTATCCATCTAACTCATCAGGGTATTCCGACCATAGTAATCGGTGTTCCGGTACGATATGCCCATACTCATTACGGTATCTCAACCTATTATGATTATGAGAATAGTGTCAAGCTGGCTGTCGAGATCCTTAAGCATTTGAATGAGGATGTGATAAATAGTTTTTGATAAATCATTCAATATGAGCTTTTGTGATGAACCGATCTCCGTAAAGTAGACAGTAGGAGAATGATATCTTTTCAGCCTGTAGTTGAGATGCATCCTTCTAGATAGACAAGCGAGTTGATTAAACCTTGTTACTTAGGAACATTCATCTTCATCAGCTCTTGGTACGATATAAGTGTAGATATAAGCTTAGGAATAAGTTTAATATCTACACTTATTTTTTATATCATGGTTTTTAAGCTCTTCTACATATACTCTTTCATTCATCGAGGTATGATGCTGTAAGGTATTTCTTAACAAAAAAATTTCTATTTGATAAGGGTATAACCACTTTTTATCATCAATTTCAGGCATGTCGTTGTATTTCTTCTACATTCAGGCAATATCACCCAAAGAAGAGTATTACAAATAGTTACATAATATTGGATATATAGTTAAAATTTTACTTGACTCTAGGTAATTATACCTATATAATGTCCAAGCAGGGAAAATGAGACTTTAGTCCTATAACGCAATAAGTTCATCGAAAAGGAGTTCTATGGAATGAAAAGAGTAATGATTGTTGATGATGCTGCTTTTATGAGGCTATCACTAAAATCTATTTTAGAGAACCATGGGTTTGAGGTAGTAGGAGAAGCAGAGGATGGTGCAGTTGCCATTAAAAAGTATAATGAATTAAAGCCGGACATTGTTACCATGGATATCACAATGCCGGAAATGGATGGAGTTAGGGCGTTAAAGGAAATAAGGTCTTTGGATAGTAAGGCTAAAATAGTAATGATAACGGCAATGGGTCAGGAAAGTTATGTTAGGGAGGCAGTAATGCATGGTGCAAAGGGGTTTATAGTAAAGCCTTGGAAGGAAGAAAATGTAATTCAGACTTTAAATAGATTATAGTCACAGGATGAATTTGGAGGTGAAGGAATGAATGAGTTATTAAATGAACAGTTTGTTGTCTATGAAGTCACAAATGAAAAATACGCAATGAAGATATCAGATATATACGAGATTATCAAGCAACAAAAGATAACTCCGGTGCATAATGGTAAGACGTTTCTGGAGGGTGTAATCAATTTGCGCGGAAAAATTGTCCCGGTAGTGAATCTGCATAAGAGATTAGCTTTAAAGAACCTAGAAGTTACAAAATCGACACGTATCATTGTAGTTCAAAGCAGGGATGAAATGGTTGGAATTATTGTTGATAAGGTTAATCAGGTTGTCCGGTTTCGGGATATCCAGCCTCCCCCGGAGATGGTTGCGGGGATTGATGGAAATTATTTTGAAGGGATAGGATTGACGGAGGATGGTGTCGTGAGCTTATTAAGAATTGATAAAGTGCTATATGAATAAGGAGGAATAGAATGTCTTCAATATATGAAAGTGCTGAGATGATTGGGGCATTTCTTGATGAAGTAGAAGAACAACTGCAGCTTCTTGACGAAAGTATACTGGAACTTGAGCAAAGTGGGGAAACAACAGAGGTAATCCAGAAAATCTTTCGGGTAGCACATACATTAAAGGGTTCTTCTTCAACAATGGGATTTAAAAAAATGAAGGATTTAACCCATGAAATGGAGAATGTTTTAGATAAGATCAGAAACAATCAACTAAAGGCAACAAGATCAGTGGTTAATATCCTTTTCCAATGTGCAGATTATCTTCGGCTATTGAAAAATGATTATGCAAGTAACAAAACAGAGATCAAAACTGAAATTAATACAATTCTGTTAGCTCTAAAGCAAGTTCTTTCAAAGGAAGGACAGGAAACAGAGCCCCTACGTAAAGAAGATAATGATGAGGCAGAGCATACAGGGATGCAATCCATTTTTTCTCCGGATCAGGAAAAGGTCATGCGAATGGAGGAAGCATGCAAAAATGGAAAGCACAATTTGGTGTGTACCGTAAGAATATTGGAAAGTAGTCCAATGAAATCCACCAGGGCATGTCTCATTTTAAATTACTTTAATGAATTAGGTACAGTGGTTGACACATACCCAAATGTGTTGGAATTAACCGATGAAAATGATGTTAATGAAATCTCATATCTAGTGATTAGCGAAGTGGATTCGAACACTCTACGGACGAAGGCACTTGTTGAAATAATGGATATTGAGAGTATAATAATCAATCCTTTTCTATTCTCTAGCAAAGAAGTATCTTTAACTCTGAAAGAACAACAATCAAGTTCTAATTCTCTCACGATTAATATTCCAAAGGTATCAGAAGCAGATAAGAAGGTTGCTCAGACGGTCCGAGTAGATGTAGAGCGTTTAGAAAAAATGATGAACCTGGTCGGTGAGCTGGTAATTGAGCAAACCAGAATCGCTCAGGTGGGCAATGCACTACATAATCGCTATGCGTCAGATAACGCAGTGGAGGACCTTATGAGTATATCAAATCATGTTTCCAGGGTGATTGGGGAGTTGCAGGAGGGAGTAATGAAAACCCGAATGCTGCCAATCCAACAATTATTTAACCGCTTTCCTAGGATGGTACGAGATTTATCCCAAACTCTGGATAAGGAGATTGAGCTGGTGCTTTCCGGAGGGGAAACCGAGATGGATCGTACAATAATTGAAGAAATTAATGACCCACTCATACATATCATCAGAAATTCTGTTGACCATGGGATCGAAACGATGGAGGAGAGAATAAGAAATGGAAAGCCCTCCAAAGGAACGATCAAGATGACGGCCTACCATCAAGAAAATCATGTCATTATGACCATCGAGGATGACGGTGCAGGGATTGATCGAATGAAATTGAAGGCATCTGCAGTAAGAAAGAGACTGATTACACAGCAGGAAGCGGATAATCTGTCTGATCAGCAAGCTTTGAATCTGATTTTTGAAACCGGATTTTCAACTGCGAGTGTCGTTAGTGACGTATCAGGGCGTGGGGTTGGAATGGACATAGTTCGCAGCCACATAGATAAACTGAATGGAATTATTGAGGTTGATACAAAAATCGGACAAGGTACTAAGTTCATTATCAAGCTGCCACTGACACTCGCCATACTCACCGGTCTTCTTGTTAAGATCAATAGGGACACTTTTGCTCTTCCTATGAGTAATGTAATCGAGATTGTACGAAAACCGAGTGAGGAAATTGAAGCGGTTAAAGGGCAAACAGTTGCTGTGATCCGAGAAAGAGTACTTCCGTTAATCTGGATCCATGATTATTTTGGAATTCCGCGAAATAATCAAGGTAAGAATGTATTTATTGTAGTGTTGGGCGTGGCTGAAAAGCGCATTGGTCTAGTAGTGGATGAATTAATCGGAAATCAAGAAATAGTAGTAAAACCCCTTGGAGCATACATTGGAAAGGTTGAGGGCTTTTCGGGAGCGACGATTCTTGGAGATGGTAGCGTGGCCTGCATATTGGATATCGGTGGTATAGCCAAAATGGTCAGTAGTCGTAAGGTTTCCGAAATTTCAGATCACGAGTAATCAAATTTAAATTGTTAAAATAAATAAGCATAATGCTGGAGGATTTTAAGATGGGATTAAAAAGGAATATGGCATTTAAATTAATGGAAAGCGCAGGGCTTTCCACTAAAATTGCCAGTGCGGTCAATTCAACGAAACAACTGAACCATAAAATCGATGATTTGACAATGATTACAGATGAGGTAGCAAAGGGGACGTTGGAACAGTCCTCAGCAATTAACTCAACTAATTCAATGACAGGGGAGCTTTCGAAATCGATTAACGGAGTAGTAAAAAATGCGGAAAAATTGATGATGTTAACCGTGGAAAATAAAAGCTCCTTAGAAGAGATGGCAGATAATATTAAGCAAGTCGCAGGTAATTCTGCATCAACAGCAGCTTCTGTAGAGGAAATATCAAGTTCCATCGAGCAGATGGGTAAATCCATCCGCGGAGTGGCAGGCAATGCAGACAGTATGACAGAATCAGCTAAAGAAACAACAGCAGCGGTTCACGAAATGGTTATCTCCATCCAACAGGTAGCAGGTAATTCAGAGTCTACAGCCAGTTCAGTAGAACAGATATCCGTATCTGTGGAAGAAATGGCAAAGTCAGTAAAAGGTGTTGCGGGGAACGCAGAAAGCCTAAAGTCTTCTACTGACGAAGCCACGACTGCTGTTCAAGAGGTATTTGCATCAATTCAGCAAGTCGCCGGTAATTCGGAATCCACCGCTGCAAGTGTTGAGCAAATCTCCTCTTCCATCGAGCAGATGGGTAATTCCATCAAAGGGGTTGCAGGTAATGCTACAAGCATGGAGAGTTCCGCGAAAGAGACAACAACTACAATTTTGAATTTAGTGACCTCCATCCAGCAGGTGGCGGGAAATGCAGAATCCACTGCCAAAAGTGTGGAAGAAATATCAACCAATATGGAGCAAATGAGTATTTCGATTAAAGGTGTCTCCGGTAATGCGGAAAGCTTAAAGGCTTCAGCAGATGAATCATCCGCCGCTATTCAGGAGATGGCTGCCTCTATTCAGCAGGTAGCAGGAAATTCGGAATCAACCGCCGGTAGTGTAGAGCAAATCTCCTCTTCCATCGAGCAAATGGGGAAATCCATAAAAGGAGTTGCAAGCAATGGGGAAAGCTTAACTGGATCAGCAGAGGAAGCAGCGGCGGCGGTACAGGAAATCGTAGCTTCCATACAGCAGGTGGCAGGAAATTCCGAAGCTACATCGAGTAGTGTTGAACAGGTATCCTCTTCCATCGAGCAGATGGGAAAATCGATCAAAGGGGTTGCAGTTAATGCGGATAGCTGTGCCTTTTCAGCGGAAGAAACTGCTGCTGCAGTGCAGGAGCTTGTGGCATCTGTTTCACAGGTGGCAGGCAATACGGAATCGACAGCCAGTTCCGTGGAACAGATTTCTGCATCCATTGAACAGATGGGTAGATCAATCCAAGGAGTAGCTACCAACGCGGAGGAACTGAGGGGTAGTGCGGAGGAAACCTCTGAGGCGGTACAGGAGATTGTTGTCTCAATTCAACAGGTAGCAGGTAACTCGGAATCGACAGCCAGCTCCGTGGAACAGATTTCTTCTTCCATCGAACAGATGAGTAAATCCATCAAGGGAGTTGCTGGAAATGCAGAAAGTTTGCAGGCCTCAGCAGAAGAGAGCTCAGTAGCTATTCAGGAAATGGTAGCTTCTATAATACAGGTTGCAGGAAATAGCGAAAGCACAGCCAGCTCCGTGGAACAAATTTCATCCTCCATTGAACAGATGGGGATGTCGATCAAAGGAGTGTACAGCAATACCGAGAGTCTGAAGGGTTCATCCGATGAAGCATCGGCTGCGGTGCAGGAGATTGTAGTATCCATACAGCAGGTGGCTGGTAATTCTGAAAGTACGGCCAGTAGCGTAGAACAAATTTCTGCTTCCATCGAAGAGATGGGTAAATCGATACAAGGGGTAGCCGGTAATGCGGAGCAGCTTCAAATAGCCTCTATGGAAACCTATAAAACAGTGGAGGAGATGGCAGTATCCATCAATCAGGTGGCTCAAAATGCTCAAAATGTAAACCGTTTAAGCGAAAAGGTTCAGCTGGATGCAAAGGATGGCCAGAAGTCTGTTGCTGATACACTGGTTGCTATTAAAGAAATATCGGAAGTCATCCACCGGGCAGAAAACGTAATAACCAATCTGGGCAAAAGCTCGGATAAGATTGGAAGTATCATTGAGGTGATTGATGATATTGCGGAGCAGACGAATCTTCTAGCCTTAAATGCTGCAATTGAAGCTGCAAGGGCCGGAGAACATGGAAAGGGATTCGCTGTAGTTGCGGACGAGGTGAGGAAGCTCGCAGAAAGAACTGCAACGGCTACAAAGGAAATATCTACTCTAATTAAAGGAATCCAAGGAGAGACGACCCAAGCTATCAAAGCAATTGAGGTTGGTACTGAGAAGGTCGAGCATGGTAACAGACTGAGTGATGAAGTAGGGAAATCGATCGATAAAATTGTGGTAGGAATTGAGAGTGTGACTACTGAAATCCGTCAGATTACAACCGCAACGGAAGAGCAAGCTAAGGGAAGTACTAAAATTATCGATTCTATGAAGGAAGTAACAAGCCAAGCCTCTATGGTAACGCAAGCAACAAAGGAGCAGGCTGTCAGCGCTGAGGATGTAATAAAAGGGATAGGTAATTCCCGTGAACAAGTAAGACAAATCACTGTGGCAGTTAGAGAACAAGCCAATCAGGGTAAAAATATTGTTGACGCCGTTGAGAACGTTAATAATCAAGTGAACCAGGTAGCCCAAGCAGTAAATGAACAGGTAAAGGGTGTTGAGGAAGTAATAAAAGGAGTCGGAAACGCAAGGGAACAGGTAAGGCAAATTACGATAGCAGTGAAGGAACAAGCCAATCAAGGACAGAATATTGTGTCTTCCGTTGACAATGTAGTAAAGCAGACCTCGGAAGTATCTCAGGCTATGAAGGAGCAGGCAGCCGGTGTAGAGGAAGTGATGAAGGGAATTGTAAATGCCAGAGAGCAGGTTCGCCAGATCACAGTAGCGATGAAAGAGCAGTCAAAGCAAGGCCAGAATATCGTCTCAGCAGTAGAAAATGTTACAAAGCAGGCAGAAGAGGTATCAAAAACCACGAAGGAACAAGCAATCGGAGTCCAGGATATTATAAAAGGAATTGAAAACGCAAGAGAACAGGTACGTCAGATTAATGTTGCAGTGAAGGAGCAGGCAAATCAGGTTAAAAATATATCCAATGCCAGTGATAATGTGACAAGCCAGGTAAAAGAAATAACTCAGGTTACAAAGGAACAGACCAATGGTATAGAAGAAATAATTAGCGGTATTGTAACCGCACGCGAGCAGGTAAGGCAGATTGCAGTTGCTGTAAAGGAGCAGGCGAACCAGGGTCAGAATATTATTCAATCCGTAGAGAATGTAACAAAGCAGGCAGCTGAAGTGACATTTGCCGTGAAGGAACAGGCATCCGGTGTGGATGAAGTAATATTGGGGGTAGCGAATGCCAGAGAGCAAGTAAGACAGATTACTATTGCCGTGAAGGAGCAGGCAAAACAAGGAGAAAGTATTGTCTCATCCGTAGAAAATGTAACACAACAAGCAGCACAGGTTACTATTGCCGTATTAGAACAGGCGAAGGGTATAGAGGAAGTGGTAAAAGGGATTGGTAATGCCAGAGAGCAGATGCTTCAGATCAACACTGCGGTCAAGGAACAGGCAAAGCAGGGTGAGAATATCGTAAGTTCGATAGAAAACGTGACTCAACAGACGGAGCAGGTTGCGAGTGCGGTGAAGGAACAAGCCACAGGAATGAATGAAATTATTAATGGCATCGGTAATGCAAGAGAGCAGGTAAGACAGATCTCTGTGGCAGTGAAGGAACAGGCGATACAGGGTGTGGATATCGTGAAATCCTTACAGAATGTCACGGCTCAGACAGCTCTGGTTGCATCGGCAATGAAGGAGCAAGCAACCGGTATCGATGATGTTGTCAAAGGGTTGGATAATGCACGGGAACAGGTGCAGCAGATAACCGTAGCGGTGAAAGAGCAAGCGAAGCAGGGTAAGAGTATTGTCGAGGCGGTTACAAATGTGACAAATCAAGCCGAGGATGTTACTAAGGCAATGAAGGAGCAGGCTGTTGGCGTTGAAGAAGTTATGAATGGAGTGACGAATGCACGAGAGCAGGTGAAGCAAGTAACCTCTGCCATGCTGGAGCAAACAAAGGGCACGGATGTGATACTAAAAACGGTAGAAGCAGTGACGGAGCAAGCGAATGAGGTCACCAATGCTACGAAGATTCAAGCAGCTGAAGTTGAGCAGCTTGTCACTTACATATCTCAAATCAACCGGGTTGTTGATCTTAATATTAAGGAGGTAGAGAAAACAACCATAGTGACCAAGGAGCTGTCGGGATATTCCAAAGAAATAAGTGAAGCGTTAGAGGTTGTAGCAGTAAAATAATCGAATAATTATCACACTGGAGAAACCTCGAACTCCAGTGTGACAATTGTTCATAAGGATAGTATGGTTCATTCGTTTGATACATTAAGTATGCTTATGACAGGAACCGTTATGGTGGAGGTTATTATTGGATATGGAAGCATTCGGACTATATCAATTATCCGAATTGATTTATGAATATTGTGGGATCGATTATAGAAAAAATCCTACATCCTTAGAAACGAAGGTAAAAAAACGGATCGAAGAGTTAAACAGTACCTATTTGGAGTATATGGATTGTCTTCATAGGGAGGCTCGTGAATGGGATGTGCTGCTAGAATTAATCACAGTAAATGAAACTTTCTTTTTTAGAGAGGAAAACATGTTGGAGGAGTTTACGAAGGTAATACTTCCCTTATATCAAGATCGAACATCACAGAACCCTTTGAGAATATGGTGCGCTGCCTGTTCCACCGGGGAAGAACCATATACACTGGGAATGCTAATTGAAGCATCCGGTCTTTTTTCTACCGATTCCGTAAAAATCGTAGCGACAGATATTAATAAAAAGGTATTAAAAAAAGCGATAAGCGGCCGCTATAATAAAAAATCCTTTTCATTTCGTAAAATGCCGGAAGGTACATTGAAAAAATTTTTTATAGAGCTTGAGGAAGATTATTTGGTTAAGGATTCAATCCGTGAGATGGTGGATTTTCGTAATATGAATCTTTTGGATAAAAATATAACGGGAAAGATTGAAAAAGCAGATATTATCCTTTGCAGAAATGTTTTAATTTATTTTGATAGAAAGGCGATTCAAACGATAATAGACAGCTTTGATAGAATACTAAAACCAAACGGAACACTCTTCTTAGGGCATTCTGAAACACTAACCAATTATCGACATAAATATTCTACCATTTATACGGACAAGATATTCTACTACAAGAAAGGAGATAGTCCTCTATGCAGCAGTACGGAGTATTAGTGGTGGATGATTCCTCCTTTATGAGAAGATGCATCAGTCTCATCATAGAAAAAGATCCACAATTTTTTATCATTGGGATTGCACGTAATGGTCAGGATGCAGTGGAGAAAGTCAAGCGTTTAAAGCCGGATATCGTAACACTGGATGTTGAAATGCCGGAAATGGACGGGATTGAAGCTCTTCGTCAAATCATGAAGGTGAATCCGGTACCGGTAGTAATGCTCAGTAATCATACGGAAGAAGGAGCAAAGACGACAATTAAAGCGCTGGAGCTGGGTGCCGTTGATTTTTTTCTAAAGACGGCATTAGTAGGAGAGGATACGGAGCCTAGAATTGAAGAGGCGTTTCTGCTTAGCTTAAAAACAATTGTTCAAGGAGCTAAAGTACAAGCCTTTGAGGTTGCTCAGTCCACAGAACATATTCAGACGTTGAAGCAGGAGAATAAGGTTAATCCGCAATACGATTTATTGGTGATTGGTTGCTCTACCGGAGGTCCATCCGCACTACAATCCTTACTTCCTAGATTTGCGTTAAATATTTCTGTACCGATCATTGTGATACAGCATATGCCTCCGGGATTTACCGGTCCATTGGCAGAACGTTTTGATACAATTTGTAATCTCCATGTGAAGGAAGCACAAAATGGGGATATCCTAGAAAAAGGGAACATCTATATAGCACCGGCAGGTTTTCAGACCTATACAGAAAGGAAAAAAGACGGGACGGTGGTTATAAAGATAGAGGAGAGCTCGCCGATTGAAACATTATACAAGCCATCCGTGAATGTAACACTCCTTTCCACAGCTCAGATTTATAAAGAGAGACTTATTACAGTAATCATGACGGGTATGGGTAATGACGGTTTGCTGGGGTGCAAAGAAGTAAAGCGGCTAAAGGGGAGGATTATCGTTGAAGCAGAAGAGTCGTGCATCGTTTATGGAATGCCAAAGGTAGTATATGAAGCTGGACTGGCTGATGTTCAGGTACCATTGCCTCAGATTTATCAGCAAGTAATGAGATTTGTGTAATATCTTCGTGGACATAGTGCTAATTGACTTGGTATGATCTTTCGACTGTGACATCTCATAAAATAATGTAGGTGAAATAATGAATAAAGAAAAAAAGAAATTATGTGACTGCATAGATGGTGATATTATAGCAGAAGATGTATTTAATCACCTCGGCATAGCCCTGGTGATAAAGAATACAATTTTGAATAAGTACATAAGTGATAAGCTCTTGGACTTGGGAATTAAAGAAATATACATATATCAAAAGGATAATAATCCGTATGATGATATGATATACGACAGTGATGATAAGGTTGAATATAGCTATTATCAATCGTTTTTAAACTTAAAACAGCTTATTAATGAGCTGACTATAAATCATTCCATTGAATATAAGCTTCTAACGGATATTTCTAATGAAATATTTCATTGCCTTCATAATGTTTCAAGTATTATACGATGCTTGTCAGAGATCAAAAATACGGATGAATATACTTATTACCATAGTCTGAATGTAGCATTTTATGCAATGCTGCTGGCAAAATGGTTAAACTTTTCCGATGAAGAGACGAAGGATGTAATAAAGGCAGGCTTATTACATGATATTGGAAAGACACAGATATCCAACGAGATTTTGAATAAAAAGGGTAAGCTCAATGAGGATGAATTTGAAATAATAAAAAAACATTGTATTTATGGCTATGAGACCATAAAGAATATAACAGGCCTAAAGGCTGAGATTGTTGACGCGGTTCGCCATCATCATGAGAGAGTGGATGGTTCCGGGTATCCGGACCACTTGAGAGGGAAGGAGCTGGGACAGTTCTCTAAAATAATTGCCATAGTGGATGTGTATGATGCGATGACACAAAATAGAGTCTATAAAGATAAAGTAACTCCTTTTGATTCCTTTAAAATGTTTTTAACAATTGGAATTACAAATTATGATTCTAAAATCCTTTTCACCTTTCTGAATAACCTATCAGCCTATTATGCCGGGACAAAGGTGGTACTAAGTGACGGACAAATCGGAGAAATTGCGTATGTTCCTCCACAGGATATCGCTTATCCGATTATAGCCATTGATTCTAAGTATATCGATTTATCCAGGGAAAGGGAGCTTAAGATATTAAGATTAGAGCTATAAAAGGGAAAAGCAAAAATATCATTGACAATGCCTATCAATTTATGTATATTAATATAAAATGTTGTATAAATATACATAAATCAGAGGTGGGCTATGAAGCATAAAGTATTTGTTGATGGATTATCCGGAACGACTGGACTGAAGCTACACGAAAGACTCAGTCTTTATTCTGAACTTGAGATGTTAACCATCGATTACGACAATAGAAGGGATCCTAAGGAGAGGGCAAGGTGTCTGAATGAAGCGGATATCGTATTCCTCTGTCTGCCGGATGATGCGGCTAGGGAAGCGGTCAGTCTCGTGACAAATCCATCCACTAAGATAATTGACGCCAGTACAGCACATCGTACGGCAGCAGATTGGACTTATGGACTGCCCGAATTATCCGGCAAGCACCGGGAAGCGGTTAAGAATTGTAAGAGATTAAGCAATCCGGGATGCCATGCGACAGCATTCCTTCTATCGGTATATCCCTTGGTTCAAAACGGTATTCTCGGAATGGATTACCCCATAACCTGTCAGAGTCTGACCGGTTACAGTGGGGGAGGAAAAGCTTTGATTGATAAATACGAGTCAGAAAATGGGAAGAATGATTATGCAAAAGCACCGAGACCCTATGCTCTTAGCCTAAATCATAAGCACCTGCCGGAGATGACCCTGCATTCAGGATTATCCCAGGAGCCTCTCTTTGTACCAATACTTGGTAATAACTATAAGGGAATGGCAGTGATGCTTCCGCTACATACGAAGCTTCTTGCGAAGAAAATGACCGGTAAGGATCTGCACGAGGTGCTTGTGGAGCATTTTGCGAAGGAGAAATTCGTTAAGGTGATGCCCTATGCAGACGAATCACTCCTATTTGATGGAGCGGTGGATATTACAGCCTGTAACGATACCAATCGGGCAGAGATTTTTGTATTTGGTAATGAGGGGAAGGGTACCTCGGTCATAATGACCCGAGTTGATAACTTAGGGAAGGGTGCTTCCGGTGCAGCAATCCAAAATATGAATATCATGCTTGGGCTGGCGGAAGATTATCATTTATAAAGTGGTTCGTGATGTATTCGGTGAATCCAAGGCGGTACTTTTTGGAGGAAGCATTGTTAATGGCGCAGTTAGAAGCACTGAGATAGTAAAGGGACTATTTCAAATTATACTTTGTTCTATGAGAATGAGAATTGTTCCCCAATATGCTTTTGGATAACAGACTAATTTTGTTGATTTTATCGAATAATTATTGCACGTGTTGTGGATAACAGATTAGTAGGTTGACATCCAATTGGTGTGAGGGGATTGGTACTCACGATGATAGTACATATGGATGGTTGGAAATAGCCCCTTTTGCTTTCTGTCTTTTCTTTCGAAATGTGGATTATGATATAATTAGATAAATTGTAACTATGAATTATAAATAGTAACTAATAAACTATAAATTGTAGCTATAAATTGAAGCTATGAATTGAATTATGAATTGAATCTAAGGCTGCGTATCCGCAGCCTTAGCCTGTTTTTAGAGCCCGAAAGAAGCTGCTCTTTGGTTGGATCGGGATATATAAGGTCTCTGCCAGTGAGCAAAGCTTGTCGACGAGGCAGACTAGTAAGGCTTCCCTGCAGGAGGGTATGGTGGTTAGTGTCAAAGGCCACATATGCTTAAGAATAATATCCTCTTCAATGGGATCTAGCACGAAATACTTTCGTGCGTTCCTTAAGGCGAATTTAGGGTGAACAAAGCCGTGGAGGCTATGACTTTTGTCCGGAATATGCCAGTCATAGAGATAGAAGTCATGGAGCATGGCACCTCGGATCAGGCTCTTAAAAGAAAAGCGCATTGGAAGCCATAATGCCAGTCGATAGCTGTAATAGGCAACCACAAGGCAGTGGGTCAAAGTATTGGTATTCCCATGTTGGATGTATTGCTTCATTTCCCAAATCGGTTCTACCCTAAGCAGCTCTTTTATAACATGTAAGAATTCTCTCTTTTCATGAATGGTTATGGCGATCACATTCCTTTCTATCTATCATTTGGGTAACTATATTTTAATTCCGTGCTATGAAATTTTCAATCCTGTTCTTATCCCTTCGGCCCTTTGCTTCTTATTATCTCCGTTCCTTGTATCATCAAAGCCACTCAAAATGGATCAATATAGCCTGCTTAACTGGATAACTGTAATATATCCGATTGGATAACTGTAATATATCAATCTGGATAATTGTAACATATATGGATTGCTTAATCACGGGATTGGAGTTAAAATAATGATATGAGTAGCTACTCATATCATTATTTGGAGGGTAAAACTATGGAAAGAACTACGATGCAGACAACAAAGGCGGAACGGTTATCCTATGCCGGATTCTTTTTAGGACAAAACATCATTTATGTTCTTCCGTTTCAGTTTTTAACTTACTTTTATACGGAATTTGTAGGCCTTACCTTAGCAGATACTGCAGTATTGCTTCTTTTGGCAAAGGTATGGGATTCTATCAATGATCCGATTATGGGGGCGATTGTTGATAAGTGCAATTTCAGGAAGGGAAAATTTCTGCCATGGATTAAGGTGGCTACCTATACACTGCCCCTATCCCTATTCTTAATGTTTATTAATATCGAGGGTCCTTATCTTCTGAAATTAGTTTATGCTTATGTGACCTATCTGCTCTTCGATATGGTATATACAATATCCGATTCTCCGCTTTTCTCCTTATCCACCGTCATGACCGGAAATACCTATGAGAGAGATAAGCTAATGGCCTATGGAAGGCTGGCGGCAGCGGTTGCGGCAATAACCAGTGCGGTGTTTATGAGTATGAAGGTCTTTTTTGGATGGACTTGGACGGTTGGTATCTATTGTCTTATCTCCTTCCTGGTATTGCTTCCCCTCCAGTTCTGTGCAAAGGAGCGAGTGAAATATCAAAATAGTGCTGACATTTCCTTTCTGAAGATATTTCAGTACTTATTTAAAAACAAATACCTGCTTATTTATTTTATTGGATACCTGGGGATTGAGATCACCAATACCCTACAGATTATTGCGGTATACTTTGCTAACTCTAATTTAGGAGATGAATCAATGGTTACCATTATTATGGCGGTTGTCATCGTGCCGGTCATCCTGGTGGCTCCGATTCTTCCGTTTTTGATCAAATCCTTTGGTAAGAAGAAGATAACCGTGGTTAGCTCCATGGCAGCCATTGTATTAAGTATTGTCCAGTATTTTGCCGGTTATGATAATATGGCGACATTTCTAGCCATTGCTGCGGTCCGAATCACCTTTATGCAGCTTCCTTTGATGTTATATGGCATGTTTACGGCAGACTGCATCGAATACGGTGCCTATCATACCGGTGAGAGAACGGCCGGGATGGCTTTCTCGCTCCAGACCTTTATGACTAAGCTAGGCGGCGCCTTGGCGAATACTCTTTGTGTTGTTCTTCTGGGAGTCTTCGGCTATGTTGAGAAGTCACCTCAGCAGACAGCTGGAGCACTTCAAGGGATCTGGATCATCTTAACTCTCGTACCTTGCTTTGGTTATGGAATAATGCTGATTATTATGACGATCTATAAGCTGGATGAGAAGGAAGTGGTTCGAATGATGGAGGAAAATCAGAGAAGGGCGGGGTGCTAAGGTGAGACAGGAACTGAATATGAACAGTAAAATAAAAGAAATCTATGCCAATCCCATCGGACACGATGTCATCTACAAGCTATTGCTCCAGATGAATATTAAAGAAAGGCTGATCACTAATCCTATGGTTGGCAATCTAAGGTTAAAAACGGTTGCGGCATTAACAAACAAATTCCTTGGTCAGGATTTCTATCGCACCTTTTTAACGCTTCTCAACAGTGAAGCAGATAGAGTGACTGACAAGAAGGGGGAGATTACCCCGGCCTGGTGGAAGGAAGCTGTATTTTATCAGATCTATCCGAGAAGCTTTCAGGATTCTGATGATGACGGGATTGGGGATCTGAAGGGAATTCTATCCCGTTTGGATTATCTTAAGGAGCTTGGAGTGGATGCCATCTGGCTGTCACCAATCTATGATTCCCCGAATGATGATAATGGATATGATATTCGTGATTATTATTCTATTATGCAGGAATTCGGCACGATGGAGGACTTTGACCGGTTGCTTGAGGAGCTACATCGCAGAGGAATGCGTCTGATTATGGATTTGGTGGTGAATCATACCTCGGATGAGCACCCATGGTTTTTGGAGGCCTTAAAGGATAAGAACTCCAAGTACCATGATTATTATTTGTTTCGGGAATCGGAGGAGGGAAAGGCACCGAATAACTGGAACTCCTTCTTTAGCGGATCCGCTTGGAATTATTATCCCGAGCAGAAGGAATGGGCGCTTCACCTCTTCTCAAAGAAGCAGATGGATCTGAATTGGGAGAATGGGGAGCTTCGTAAGGATATTTACGAGATGATTCGCTGGTGGCTATCAAAGGGTGTGGATGGCTTTCGGATGGATGTGATTAACTATATCTCAAAGAGAGAGGGACTTCCCGAAGGGGATGAAAGCATTGGCAAACTAATGGGCTACTATGGGATAGAGCACTATTATTATGGGCCGAAGCTCCATCATTATCTGAGGGAGCTAAGAAAGGAAGCCTTTGAACCCTATCAAGCCTTTACTGTAGGAGAGACGCCGGGTGTGGGGATGCAGATGAGCCGCCTTCTGACGGGAGAAGAGAGAAGGGAGCTTGATATGGTATTCTCCTTTGACCATCTGGAGACTCCGGGGCATGTGAGGTTTGAGGAATACCGTTATGATTTAAACTATCTGAAGGAATATATGATTGACTGGATGGAGAATTACGGTGACAGCTGTTGGATGTCCATCTTCTATGAGAACCACGATAATCCCAGAATGATCTCCAAGATTGATCCGGATCCGTCCCTTCGTGGGGAGCTGGCTAAATTACTGGCTATGCTGCAGCTTACCTTGAAGGGAACACCCTTCCTCTATCAAGGACAGGAAATCGCCAGTATCAATCAAGAGTTTACCGATATTGATCAGCTGAGGGATGTGGAAAGCATCAATTATTATAAGGAGCTCCTTCCAACCCTTGGTGAGATCGAGGCTTGGAGAAAGGTGATGAGTGGCAGTAGGGATCATTCCAGGACACCAATGCAATGGAATGACGAAAAGAATGGCGGTTTTACCAGAGGAGAGCCCTGGATCGGAACCGATTCGGATTATTTAAAGTGGAATGTGGCAATACAACAAAAGGATGAAGGCTCGGTATGGTATTTTTATCGTAGCCTGATACAGCTTCGTAAGGAGCACAAGGCCCTGGTATATGGAAGCTTTGAAGTGGTAAATCGTAGAAGGAAGGATATTTTTACTTATTACAGAAGATTTGACTCGGAAGAATTCTATATCGAGACAAACCTAAGCAATCGGACACGTCCCTCCCTACCCCCGAATAAAGAATTTGTATTATTACATTCCAATTATAAGGATGGGAGTGAGCAGCTTCGACCCTATGAAGCGAGGCTTTATCTGAGATCAACCAATAGAAGGGCTTGATGAGTTTGAATATTTTTCAACGGTGAACAGTGTCATGAGGTTTAGGACTAGGAAAAGTCGGAGGATATATCATGAAGGAAGGTATGAGTAGGAAGGATGATACAATTAGAGCGAAGGCCAAGCAGCTGGTAGCACAGATGACTTTGGAAGAGAAGGCCGGTCTTTGTTCCGGTAAGGATTGCTGGAATTTAAAGGATATTCCAAGGCTAGGACTGGAGACGATCATGGTGGACGACGGTCCCCATGGACTTCGTAAACAGACAGGAGCGACGGATAATCTAGGAATCGGAGATAGTCTTCCCGCGGTCTGCTTTCCAACTGCCAGTGCCATGGCCTGCAGCTTTGATGTGGAGCTTGCGAAGGAGGTTGGCAGGGCAATCGGTGAGGAGTGCTTACAGGAGGAGGTAAGCGTTATTCTTGGGCCGGGAGTAAACCAGAAGAGAAGCCCTCTTTGTGGACGGAATTTTGAATATTTCAGTGAGGATCCTCTGGTGTCCGGTGAAATGGCGGTGGGAATGATACAGGGAGTTCAGAGTACGGGAATCGGTACCTCCTTAAAGCATTTTGCTGTGAACAATCAGGAGAGAAGGAGGATGACGATTAGTGCGGTGGTGGATGAACGAGCACTGCGGGAAACCTATCTGAAGGCCTTTGAGATTGCAGTGAAGAAGGGGCGACCGGAGACAGTTATGTGTGCCTATAATCGACTGAACGGAGATTATTGCAGCGAGAATCCGGAGCTTCTCACCAGGATACTACGTGAGGAATGGGGCTTTGATGGGTTGGTAGTGTCGGACTGGGGAGCGGTGAATGATCGTTCTCTTGGTATTAAGGCAGGAATGGATCTGGAGATGCCGGGAAGCATGGGCATTAATGATGCAAAGCTGGTAGAGGCAGTAAAGAAGGGGGAACTAAGGGAAGAAGAGCTGAATCATTCTGCCGAGAGAGTGACCGAATTAATTCTAAAGCAAATGGGAGTAAAGCAGAAGGATTATCGTTATGATGTAGCAAAGCATCATGCATTGGCAGTGAAGGCTGCGGAGCAATCCATTGTATTATTAAAGAATGAGGAGAATATATTACCCGGTAAAATAGACCAAAGAATAGCGGTAATCGGAGCCTTTGCAAAGGAACCCAGATATCAGGGAGCCGGCAGCTCAAAGCTGCATCCGATCAAGGTTGAGAATGCCCTTGAGGTGATGCAGGAGATGGGTATTAATATCACATATGCCAAGGGCTATGATCCGGTCAAAGGGCGTAGGTTGGAGGAAGAAAAGGAAGCGCAGCTCCTTACAGAGGCATGTAAGGCGGCGAAGGGGAAGGACATCGTTTACCTCTTTATAGGACTGGAGGAAGGCTATGAATCGGAAGGCTTTGACCGAACCACACTATCCATACCTGAGAGCCACAATCGTCTGGTTCATGCTGTGGCGGAGTGTAACCCGAATGTTGTGGTTATTCTTCACGGAGGAGCAGTAATGGAGCTACCCTGGCAGGATAAGGTGAAGGGGATTCTGCTCGCCTATCTGTCCGGAGAGGGAGGCGGAAGAGCGGTTGCTAATCTTTTGTTAGGAAAAGCAGTTCCATGCGGGAAGCTAGCCGAAACCTGGCCGATGAAGCTGCAGGATACCCCTTCCTATCATTATTTCCCGGGAGGAAGAGATACAGTAGAATATCGTGAAAGTATCTATGTAGGGTACCGCTACTATGAGAAGGCACAAATACCGGTTCGTTATCCCTTTGGGCATGGTCTATCCTATACCGATTTTCGTTATACCGAGCTTGAAGTAGGTAAGAGTAGCTGTGATTATGGGGAAACGATTGAGATTAGTTTTACCATTACCAATAGAGGAAACGTCAAAGCGAGAGAGACAGCCTTTGTTTTCGTTGGCCATAACAATGAGAAGGTATTTCTACCGAAGAAGGAGCTGAGAGCCTTTACAAAGGTGGAATTGGCACCGGGAGAAAGTAAGAGGATATCGATACCACTTGACACCAAGGAGTTTGGATATTATAACACTCTGATTAAAGATTGGTACGCAGAGAGCGGTACCTATGAGGTGTATGTGGGAGCATCCAGCGCAGATATCCGATTACAGCAGGAGGTATGGTTGAATAGTCCTCCACAGCCTCAACCGGATCTGAGAGAGATGGCACCCACCTATTACAATCTTACCATGGGGGAGTTTAGAGTTGAAGACAGGGAATTTGAAGCACTCTACAATAAGACCCTCCCGATTCACGATAGTAAACCGGTGAGGCCTTATAATCATAACAATACGCTGGAGGATATCCAGCATACATGGACAGGTAAACTTATCCTGATGGTTGCGTCGCGGATGACGAAGAAGGTAACCAGTAGTTCCAAGGAGGAAGAGGCTATGATGTCCAGTATGATCAAGGAGATGCCGTTTCACTCGTTGGTTACCACCGGAGAAGGGATGGTATCCGAGGCCTTGGTGGAAGGAATTCTGTATATTGTCAATGGTCAGCCATTTAAGGGCATCAAGACATTACTACGGTCCTGAGATTAGTTCGGTGTGGGGTCTTCGGCTTCTTCAAGAAGTCTCATCATCTTATGGAGAGAGTTTAGAAGATTGCCTGCATAGCTTTGTTCCAGATCCAGATTGCAAATCATTTTCTTAGGAATTTCGATCGCAATCGTCTTTAGCTCCTCACCCTTTTGTGTTAGTTTGATATATACGTTTCGTTCATCGCTGGAGCTGCGGATACGTTTAATGTATTCCAAGGACTCCAGCTTTTTTAACATTGGCGTAAGGGTGCCGGAATCTAAGTATAAGCGCTTGCCCAGCTCCTTAACTGTGACATCATCCTTCTCCCACAAAGCCATCATTATGATATAGCCGGTATAGGTAAGGTCATAGGGCTCCAGAAGATTTTTATATTTTTTGATGATTTCCTTGGAGCATACATAGAGGGAAAAGCAGAGCTGATTATCAAGCATTAATAAATCATAATTCGATTTATCCTTCCCATTCCCTGTTGGGTTATTATTTAATGAAGTATCCATTCGATTACCTCTCTTTGCTACTATATATTTGGATCCAAACATAACACTCCGGTTATGTTTCCTTCCATCTTTTGCCGAAGCTATAATAAGAAGGTACTAAGTCTGATGAACTCTTCCCTAACTATCAATAGTATATATTATACCTATTCTAGTGTGTATTGTTGCATTGATTGAATCAATTTGATAAATGCTTTACAATTAGATTTTATACAATTTTTAATAAAATGTCAATAAAGTCTTGTAGGGTGGATGCTATGGGGGTGTAGGGAGACGGAAATTATCCATCGTTATACAGTTCTACAAGAAGCTACAAGAAGATTCGGAGGTTGTTTTACTTGATGTTACAGTAAAAGCAAGGTATAATTTAAAATAATAATCATTGGAATAGGAGATGTGTCGGGATGGAAAGAACGACTCAAAGGAGTAAGTCGAGCACAATAATTATCATCATGGTATTGGCTTGTATCATAATGGCTTTTGTAGAAGCGATCCTATCACCGGGTTATGCACTAAAATCAGTTATTAAGCTTATCCTATTTCTATTTTTACCAATTATTATACTAAGAAAGCAAAAGACTATTGATATCTTAGGTCTGATCTATAGAAAGAAGAAGCTGCTTCTTCCGATACTTCTTGGAATCGGAGTGTATCTGTTCATTATCGCAGCTTATTATACAATAGGGAGATTGTTTGACTTTTCTCAGGTAGCGGAAGCAATTACCGCTTCCAGCGGGGTAGGTAAAACGGAGTTTGTCTGGGTTTCCCTTTATATCTCACTGGTGAACTCACTTGTGGAGGAGTTTTTCTTTCGGGGAATTGGTTTTCTTGTACTTGGTAGCCTTACCACCAGACGCTTTGCCTATTTGTTCAGTGCGGCTGTTTTTTCCCTATATCACGTGGCGATTATGTCCAGTTGGTTTAGTTTTTCTCTGTTTTTATTATTATTAGTCAGCTTGTTTGTAGCGGGTTTACTGTTTAATTGGCTTGATGAGAAGTACAAAACGATATTACCATCCTGGATGGTTCACATGTGTGCTAATTTTGCGATCAACACCATTGGATTTATTTTATTTGGAATTTAAGTAAATCGGAAGATAAAAGGGCGCAATAGACGTTCTTACTATATATAAAAGCAAAAACTATGCGTGAGTAAGCATAATAATTTAGTAAGAAGAGGGTGAAGCAATGCTACCGGAGCAAACGAAGGAATTGAATTATTTATATGTGGTATTTGTCTCAACGAATACAATTATGGGGAAGGGAATTCGTCTGTTTACGAGAAATAAGTACAGCCATGTTACAATTGCCTTTGAACGAGATCTGAGGGCAATGTATTCCTTTGCCAGATACTATATCAATTCGCCAATCTATGGGGGCTTTGTTGTGGAGAGGCCCGGGCGTTATCTTCATGGAGAACAGGATGTTTTGGTGAAAATCTGCGAGGTGCCGGTTGATCAGGGAGAGTACGAGCGTATCCGTAAGGAAATCGAGTATTTTAAGAGACATCGGGAGGTCATGATCTATAATACCATCAACGCTTTGCTGTCTCTATTAGGGAAACGCTTACAAGTAAAGGATATGTATACCTGTCTGGAGTTTGCGACCCATCTCCTTCGTTATCCAAAAATGAATGCGATACGAGAACTGGAACGCAGATTAGCGGATCACGTGATTTATACAGGGAGTCTACGGGACACAGCGAAGTGGCAGCAGGAGCGGATTGGTGAGGATGAATTCTTTCGACGACGTAGAGTAATTGGTATTGCTTATGATACGGTGTATCATTTCCGTAAGGTGGTCCAAAGAGTGCTGCATGCTTAAAGGAAGTACATAGGATGGGATGGAGGTGCATTTATGAAGGGCTTTTATTATGAAACAAAATTGGGAAAAATATTCCTTGCAGAGGATGGACATGGTATCACTGAGGTAACTTTGGTAAAGGATCCTAATTCACCGGAGGACAAGAATTCATCAAAAAGAAAAAGTATCTCAAACTATGAGCTGGAGGAGACTCCGTTGATCCGTCAGACAATGACAGAGCTTACCGAGTACTTTTATGGAAGACGAACCGAATTTAGTATCAGCCTTAACCCGGAGGGAACCGAATTTCAGAAAAAGGTATGGGAGGCTCTCAGAGCGATTCCTTATGGTGAGACCAGAAGCTATCAGGAGATCGCAGAAGCGGTGGGGAATAAGAAAGCCAGTCGTGCCGTCGGTATGGCGAACCATCATAACCCGATTATGTGTATCATCCCCTGCCATCGTGTCATCGGAGCGAAGGGTACTTTGGTGGGATATGCAGGAGGACTGGATAAGAAGGCTGCACTGCTAACCTTGGAGCAAAACAAGAGATTGAGTTGACAAGCAGTATATTAATGATAAAACAATAATACAATAAGATAAGACATCAAATGAAAAGGAAAGGAAGTATCAATATGAATAAGGAATGGTCCCTGGATGTATTATATAAAGGCTTTCAGGATGAGAAATACAAGGAAGATAAAGTAAGTCTGCAGGAATTAACAAAAGAGCTAATTCTTTTTAGCGAAGCTTTAGAACAAGGAAATAAGGAAGAGGAAACCTTAATAAAGGCTGTGGAATATCTGGAGCAATTTCAATTACTCAGAACAAAGCTAAGCTATTATGTGGCTCTAAGACAGTCGGTTAATACCTCTGACAGTGAGACAGTGAATGAGATGAATGCCATCGAAAAGCA
>JAEYXC010000224.1 GCA_023428655.1 Bacillota bacterium
GGGTAAGGTTGCCAGGTTGATTTGTGATGTTTATACCATGGACGGCAAGCCTTTTGAGGGAGACCCAAGATATGTCCTAAGAAGGACCATTGAGGAAGCGAAGGCCATGGGATATACCTTTGATGTAGGTCCCGAGATTGAATTTTTCTTATTCCATATAGAGGAGAATGGACAACCTACAACGAATACTCACGAGAGAGCAGGGTATTTTGATTTAGGACCACTGGATTTTGGTGAAAATGCAAGACGAGATATGGTGCTTACCCTTGAGGAGATGGGATTAAGCGTGGAAGCCTCCCATCACGAGGTAGCTCCTGCCCAACACGAAATCGATATTAAGTACGATGATGCCTTAACGACGGCTGACAATATTATGACCTTTAAATTAGTAGCCCGTACCATAGCAAAACGGCACGGACTCCATGCGACCTTTATGCCGAAGCCGAAATACGGTGTGGACGGTTCCGGGATGCATGTGAACATGTCTCTGAAAAAGGATGGTAAGAATATTTTTGAAGATACCTCCGATAAGCTGGGGCTAAGTAAGGAAGCCTACTATTTTATAGCCGGAATTATGAAGCATATTCAAAGCATGACTGCGGTAACAAATCCGCTGGTGAATTCCTATAAGAGATTGGTGCCAAACTATGAGGCACCGGTATATGTCGCATGGTCCGTATCAAACCGCAGCCCTTTAATTCGTATCCCGGCAAACCGTGGAGCCTCCACCAGAGTGGAGCTTCGTAATCCGGACCCCTCTGCGAATCCATACCTGACCCTTGCCCTGTGCCTGGCTGCCGGATTGGATGGAATTAAGAATAAGCTTACTCCACCGGACAGTATCAATGGTAATATTTTTGAGATATCGGAGCAGGAGAGATCCGGTCTCGGTGTTCGCCGTCTACCCCTCAATCTTTGTGAAGCAATCACTGAGCTGGAGAATAGTGATTTTATCAAGGGTGTGTTAGGGGAGCATATCAGTAAGAAATATATAGAGGCAAAGAAGGTGGAGTGGGAGGATTATCGCACTCAGGTGACTCAGTGGGAATTGGACCAATATTTATATCGCATATAATCTGTTACATCACGTTATTTATTAAGTTGAGAGAACGGAGGTGAACAGATGTGTTTAGCGTAATTGTGGGATTCCCAAAGCTGGAAGATGCAAATAATATTAAAAACCTATTAATAAGAAACGGATACAATGTCAGTGAATCCTGTACCTTAGGCTCTCAGATTGTCAGTCATGCCAATGATTTGGATGAAGGGATTGTGGTATGCGGATATCGTTTTTCGGATATGCATTATAGTGAGCTATATAATTATCTGCCTAAGGGATTTGAAATGCTTATGATCGCTTCACCGCAGAAACTGGATTATTGCCAGAATAATATCGTCTGTTTACCGATGCCGATAAAAACCCACGATTTACTCAATACCCTTCAAATGATGTCATATCAATATCAACGACGAAAAAAGAAGGATAAGGATAGACCGAAGGAAAGGTCGGAGGAAGAAAAGGAAATTATTAAGAAGGCAAAGCTCCTATTAATGGACCGGAACAATATGAGTGAAGAGGAAGCACATCGTTACCTTCAGAAGAACAGCATGGACAGCGGGACGAATTTGGTTGAGATGTCTGAAATGGTACTGAAGATGTTCTATCAATAGCATAGATATCGTAACGAATGCGCTGCTAGGGGGCTTATATATTCCGAAATGGAAGATATAGGCTCCTTTGATTCAAAGCAGAGAAGGTTAAAAAAGTTGTATTTAATGCTTTATAGTACATGCTTCAGGGGTGGCTATTTCTTTGAACAGATCATTGCTGCTTTACTTAAGATCAAAGGAAGAAAGTGCTCTATAGGATGTATTTTGTGCTGTATCGTGAAAGATGTCTTTACCGAAGGGGCTGTTTTTGTTATAATATCAATCATCAAAAATTCTCGTTAAATAATACGAACAAGAAATATCTTCTTTCAGGAATGAAATTGTAAAAAGAAAGGCTGGTAATTGATATGAAATTTACAAAGATGCATGGCTGTGGCAATGATTATGTCTATGTGGATTGTACAAAGCAGCTGATTGATAATATACCGGAGACAGCAATTAAGGTAAGTGACAGGCACTTTGGGATTGGTTCGGATGGTCTTATCCTTATAAAAGCATCACAAACCGCGGACTTTTGTATGGATATGTATAACAATGACGGCTCCCGTGGAAGGATGTGCGGAAACGGGATACGCTGTGTAGCGAAGTATGTCTATGATTACGGCTTAACGGATAAAAAGCAGCTTAAAATTGAGACCCTCAGTGGAATCAAGGAGCTTGATTTAACCGTGGAGGATGGGAAGGTCACCTGGGTTACAGTGGATATGGGTGCGCCGATTACAACGGCAGCTCAAATTCCTGTGATTTCTGAAAAGGAGCTTCTCATTAAGGAGCCGGTTACCGTGGGGGATCAGGTATATGAGATAACCTGTGTATCCATGGGGAATCCGCATGCAGTTGTATTTGTTGAGGACACCGCCTCATTGTTATTGGAAGACATCGGTCCATACTTTGAACATCATGAGATGTTTCCGGAGAGAGTCAATACGGAGTTCATTCAGGTAATCGACCGTCAGCACATCAAAATGCGTGTATGGGAACGAGGCTCAGGGGAGACCCTTGCCTGTGGAACAGGGGCTTGTGCCAGTGTTGTGGCGTGTATTTTGAATGGTTATACGGATCATGAGGTGACCGTAAGCTTATTGGGCGGAGATTTAAGAATCCGATATGATGAGAATCGGAATACAGTATTTATGACAGGTCCAGCTGTTAAGGTGTTTGATGGTGAGATTGATCTTTCCTAATCTATTGTATTTCTTTCAGATAAGGCTTGTATCATTTTGCATTTTAGGGTATAAATATAATAAAGTTTGTAAGGATGACAGAGCTTCGCAATAGGATTGATGCTCCATCGGAAAGGTTGGTTTAATTTATGTTCAAGATTAATGAGAATTATCTGAAGTTACCGGGCAGCTATTTGTTCTCCACCATCGGTAGGAAGGTGAAGGAATATAGTGAAGCAAATCCGGATAAGAAGATCATCCGTCTTGGTATCGGTGATGTAACACTTCCCTTAGCACCGGCGGTCATTGGAGCGCTTCATACCGCTGTTGATCATATGGGTGGGAAGGATACCTTCAAAGGCTATGCACCGGATCTTGGTTATGAATTTTTGCGAAAAGCAATCGTAGAGCATGATTATAAGAACCGAGGGACAGATATTTCAGTGGATGAAATATTTGTTAGTGACGGAGCGAAGAGTGACTCTGCCAATATCCAGGAAATCTTTGATACAAATAATAGAATTGCAGTATGTGATCCCGTATACCCGGTATATGTTGATTCGAATGTAATGGCAGGCAGAACCGGTGAATATCTTACTGAAAGTGGAAAATGGTCCAATGTGATCTATATGCCCTGTACCAAGGAGAATAATTTTGCACCTGAGCTTCCGACAGAAACTCCGGATATGATATATCTCTGCTTTCCTAACAATCCGACGGGTTCTACCATCAATAAGGCGGAGCTTCAGAAATGGGTTGATTATGCAAATAAGGTTGGAGCGGTCATAATCTATGATGCTGCCTATGAAGCCTATATTTCCGAGGAGGATGTTCCTCATACGATTTATGAATGTGACGGAGCTAAGACCTGCGCCATAGAGCTTCGAAGCTTCTCAAAGAATGCAGGCTTCACCGGAACCAGACTTGGATTTACCGTCGTTCCCAAGGAGCTAAAGTGTGGGGATGTATCCCTCAATAGTCTTTGGGCGAGAAGACATGGAACGAAGTTTAACGGAGCTCCTTATATCATTCAGTATGCCGGAGAAGCAACCTATAGCGAGGAAGGCAGGAAGCAGACCATGGAGCAGATAGCATATTATATGAATAATGCCAAGGTAATCCGCGAAGGCTTACAGTCGGCGGGCTATTCAGTATCCGGTGGTGTGAATGCTCCCTATATCTGGCTTGAGGTTCCTAAGGGCATGACCTCCTGGGAATTCTTTGATCATCTTTTAACCAAGGCAAATGTAGTGGGAACCCCCGGTTCTGGCTTTGGTCCTAACGGGGAAGGCTATTTCCGATTAACTGCTTTTGGTACCTATGAGAGTACCCTGGAGGCGATTGAACGAATCAAAAAGCTATAGGATGTATAAATATATGTTTTGTGTTTATGGAATAGATTAAGTGAAAGCCAGCTTGATCGGCTCAGTATGAGATTATGACATAGAATTGTAAAAAGCTTATGGATGGGGATTGACATTTTGCAATCCCCATATTAATATAATTATATACCCCCCCCGGGGGTGGGGTAATGCACTAGTCATAGTTATCGTAAGGAGTGATTAAATGATTAAAAAGTTTAACGTGACGGGTATGTCTTGTTCGGCTTGCTCCACAGCAGTCGAACGAAGTGTGGGTAAATTAGCTGGGGTTACCAGTGTGAATGTGAATTTACTGACGAATAGTATGAGTGTGGATTTTGACGAGGCACTTTTGGATCGAGAGAAGATTATTGAGGCTGTGGTTACCGCCGGCTATCATGCTTCAGATTACACCAATGATGGCTCGGAAAAGAGGAATATTGAGATGGCCACTCCCGTAGAGCAGGAACTGAGGGAAATGAGAACGAGAATTATTGTATCCTTTGTGTTTTTATTGCCCTTACTCTACCTATCCATGGGTCATATGTTCCATTTTCCCCTTCCTATGGCAGTCATGGGAGCCGAGAATGGGATTACCTTTGCCTTCACACAGCTCTTACTCACCTTACCGATCCTATATATTAACCGAAAATATTATCAGATTGGCTTTAAGACCCTATGGCATCGCTCCCCAAATATGGATTCTCTGATTGCCATCGGTTCTGCTGCAGCGGTGTTATATGGTGTATTTGCAATCTATCGGATTGGCTATGGATTGGGTCATAATGATATGGAGATGGTAAAGCACTATATTCACGATTTATATTTTGAGTCTGCGGGGACTATCTTAGCACTCATTACCTTAGGTAAATATCTGGAGGCACGATCAAAGGGAAAAACCTCAGAGGCCATCGCTAAGCTCCTAGACTTGGCTCCTAAGACTGCGACGGTACTTCGAGACGAGATGGAGCTTGAGATACCGATTGAGGAGGTCGTAATCGGAGACATCCTTGTGGTTCGGCCCGGACAGAGCATACCGGTGGATGGAATCTTGATGGAAGGAAGCTCCTCTGTTGATCAGGCGGCTTTAACCGGAGAGAGTATCCCGGTTGAAAAGCAGCCGGGTGATAAGGTCATTGCTGCGACCATCAATAAATCCGGTTATTTTCGAATGAAAGCGGTGAAGGTCGGAAACGATACAACCCTTTCACAGATTATCAAGCTGGTGGAGGAAGCCAGCTCCTCTAAGGCTCCTATATCAAAGATTGCGGATCGTATCAGTGGTATCTTTGTTCCGGTGGTTATATTCATCGCAATTGCCTCTTCCCTGGTATGGTTATTGCTCGGCTATTCCTTTGAGTTTGCACTTTCCATCGGAATTGCGGTACTTGTAATAAGCTGCCCCTGTGCTCTAGGCCTGGCAACTCCCGTAGCAATTATGGTGGGAACAGGAAAAGGAGCTCAGAATGGTATTCTGTTTAAATCAGCAGAGTCCTTAGAGCTATTGCATCAGATTAAAACAATCGTTCTCGATAAGACCGGAACGATAACCGAAGGGAAGCCAAAGGTAACGGATGTTGTAACCACGGAGGGGATATCCTATGAGGAATTACTGCAAATCGCTGCTACCATGGAGAAACCCTCGGAACACCCCCTCTCAGAGGCCATCGTCGAAAAAGCAGAGGAGCTTAAGCTAAGCCTTGAAACGATTAGTGAGTTTCAGGCCTTACCGGGCAGAGGAATAATTTCGGTATGGGATGGTCGACAATATAGTGCGGGTAATGAAAAGCTTATGAGGGAAAGACAGATTGACCTATCCGGCTTTGAGGATAGGGCGAATAACCTCGCTGCAGCAGGGAAGACGCCTCTTTACTTTGCAAGGGATAATCAGCTGCTTGGAATAATTGCGGTTGCCGATGTGATTAAGACCTCCAGTCCGGAGGCCATAAAGGCTTTTCGAAGGATGGGAATTGATGTGGTTATGCTCACCGGTGATAACAAGCAGACCGCTTTCGCAATTCAGAAGGAGTTATCCATTGACCATGTGGTTGCGGAGGTCCTTCCTCAGGACAAGGAAAGTGAGATTAGAAGGCTTCAGGAAAGAGGGCATAAGGTTGCTATGGTCGGAGATGGAATCAATGATGCACCTGCATTAGCCAGAGCGGATGTCGGAATTGCCATTGGTGCAGGGACCGATGTGGCGATTGAGTCTGCGGATGTGGTGCTGATGAAGAGTAATCTGCAGGATGTGGTGACAGCAATCCAACTAAGTAAGGCAACCCTCAGAAATATTAAGGAGAACTTATTCTGGGCATTTTTCTATAACACCTTGGGGATACCTCTGGCTGCCGGAGTATTCTACTTAGCACTTGGTTGGAAGCTGAATCCCATGTTTGGAGCGGCTGCAATGAGCTTAAGCTCTGTGTTCGTGGTTTCCAATGCCTTGAGGCTGAGATTCTTTCGGGTGAAGGAATAGTGAAACGCCTCTACCCAATAATCATGAAACCAATGAGTTATGAAAGGAGTTTTATATGAAGAAAATAATGGAAATTAATGGTATGACCTGTGAGCATTGCCAGGCGAGAGTAGAGAAGGTATTAAATGCAATTGATGGCGTTACGGCAAAGGTTGAGTTTAAGAAGAACAGAGCAATTGTAAACCTAAAGAAGGATGTTACGGATCAGATACTAAGTAATACAGTAACCGAAGCCGGTTATGAAGTAGTAGGGATTACAGAAAAAAAAGGACTATTCTCTTAATTTCTTAATCCTTTAAACGATCAGGAATTTGATTGGAGGTAAAAGTGAAAGCGGATAGAGAAAAGGTAACACGTCTTCTTAAGACAGCAAGAGGCCAGATTGATGGTATCCTGAATATGATTGAGGAGGATCGATACTGCATAGATATCTCGAATCAGATTATCGCCACGGAAGCGATTCTTAACAAGGTGAATCGTGAGGTGCTCCATGGTCACATTGATATGTGTGTAAGGGAAGCCATTGAAAGCGGTAACATGGAGGATAAGCTTCAGGAGATCAGAAGCATTGTTGATAAATTGACGAAATGAGGAGCGATAATCACTTTATCGAATTAACGCTATATTGCTCTACAAATTTATATTGACAAATAAAATAAACAAATATATAATAGCATCCATAATCGAAGCATAAGACAATGTAGTCGTGAAAAATTATCCGTATAATTTTTGCGACTACATTTTTTTATTCATGAAAATAGTGGGTACGCAAAGCGTACTTTCCAGTATTCATGGCAAGAGAAAGTACGCAAAGCGTACTTACAATTGTTTAAATTGTTTTATGTGGAAACAAGGAGGAGAATATATGAAGAGAATTAGTAAATTAATGGCTTTGATGTTCGCAGTTTTACTCATCTTCTCATTGGCTGCATGCAGCAGTGCAAAGAGTGAGCCTACCCAAACAAATGAACCAAAGGGTACTGAGGCACCGGCCAGCGAAACAAATGATGCTACGGAGGCTACGGGCAAAGTACTGAAGGTGCATTTTGATGTTGAAGTAGCATCGATGGATCCACAGATTGCAACGGATGGTACTTCTTTTGAGGTTATATCAGCCGTAACGGAAGGGTTATACTCCATCGATGCGGCAGGTACTCCGATTCTAGCGATTGCAGAAGCAGTCGAGAAGAGCACGGACGGTTTAACCTACACCTTTCAGCTGCGAGATGCGAAGTGGTCCAATGGTACAGCGGTGACCGCAGGTGATTTCGTTTTTGCCTGGAGACGCCTTGTCGATCCGGCGGTGGCAAGTGAATACGCCTTCATTGCAGAAATTGCAGGGATTAAGAATGCAGCAGCAATTACTGCAGGTGAGGTTGCCCCCGATCAGTTGGGTGTGGCAGCACAGGATGATAAGACTCTGGTGGTTACCTTGGATGTTCCGGTACCCTTCTTTGAATCCCTGATGGCATTCCCTTCCTTCCTGCCGGTAAATGAAGCGTTTTTTACCACAGCAGGTGACAGCTTCGGTACCTCTCCTGAGACAATCTTAAGCAACGGACCATTTATGATTACCGCTTATGAGCCGGCTGCGACAACCATCGGCTTAGCCAAGAGTCCTACCTACTGGGATGCTGCAAAGGTATCAATAGATGGAATTCAATATCAGGTAATCAAGGATTCTCAGCAGGCCATGTTGTCCTATCAAAATGGTGATCTGGACGTAGCTACCTTATCCGGTGAGCAGGTTGAACAATTCCAGGCAGATCCGGAGTTCCATAATATTTTGGCAGGCTACTTATGGTACATATCTCCGAATCAGACGGTTGCAGGACTTGAGAATGTAAATCTTAGAAAAGCTCTGGCATTATCCTATGACAAGGAAGCAATTGCGAAGAATATCTTAAAGGATGGCTCCATCGTAGCGGACTTTGCAGTTCCTACCAAACTAGCTACCGGTCCTGACGGAAAAGACTTCCGTGAGACAACGGGAACCTACCTGTCCACAGACAAGGCAAAGGCCTTGGAGTATTGGAAGACTGCACAGTCAGAATTAGGGGTCAGTGAATTAAAATATATCATGATTGTAGAGGATACTGAATCAGCGATGAATGTGGCACAGTTTATTCAATCAGAGATTCAGACTACCTTACCCGGTTTAACGATTGAGATTCAGACGATGCCGAAGAAGAACCGTGTTGAGAGAATGCAGCAGGGTGACTTTGAACTTGGCTTAACCCGTTGGGGTCCTGACTATGCGGATCCGATGACCTACCTGGATATGTGGACCACAGGAAGTCCGAATAATTATGGCTTCTGGTCCAATGCGGCCTATGATGCCATCATCGAATCAGCGAAGAAGGGTGAATTAGCCCTTGATCTGGCAGCAAGATGGGAGGAGCTAAAGAAAGCAGAAACAATTGTGATGGAGGAAGCGGTTATACTTCCGGTATATCAGAAGGGTGATGCGGTAATGATTAAAAAGGGCGTGGAAGGCATTGAATTCCACTCGGTGGGAATTAACCGAATCTATAAGAATGCAACGAAAAACTAACTGGATGAAGGACCATTATTAATTACAATGCTTTTTGTAATTTAATCATATACACAGGAATAGTGGCGCTGCCTCGAGTGTTGCTCGGGAGAAAGGCGTCACTATTCTTGGTAATGTAAAGGGTTGGTCCACAGACTGAGCATTGGAACAACAGCCAACGGTCAGCCAGTGATATGCTTTTGTATAGGGGGAGTTTTGCAACCATTGCAGAACTCCTTATGCAGATTAAATACGAATATCATTGCAGGCCTGTGGATAAAACCACAGGATATGGTAAGGAGTGTGAATAAGTGAAAAAGTATATAATGAAGAGGGTTATCATATCGGTAATAACCCTGCTAGTCATTCTTATGGTGCTGTTTCTGATGCTGGAGCTGATGCCCGGCTCGCCCTTTAATGATGAAAAATTAACCGATACCCAGCGTGCAATCATTAATGCAAAGTATGGGCTCGATCAACCGGTTATGATAAGGTTCCTAAATTACATAAAAGCGATGCTGTCCGGGGATTTTGGTGTGTCCTACACCATCTCAAAAAATACGCCGATCACGGCCTTGCTTGAGACCAGATTACCAATCTCCCTTCGCATCGGTGGACAGGCGATTTTGATTGGAACCATGATAGGACTAATTCTTGGTATCCTAGCTGCATTAAAGCATAATACCATCTATGATACCATCACAACGGTTATTTCTGTTCTTGGTGTCAGCTTGCCTTCCTATGTATTTGCCATGGCCTTGATTTATTCCTTTGGCTTTCGTTTGAAATGGTTTCCTCTACTCTATCAGGTGGAGGCACCGCTCTATTCCTCCGTTCTACCAACCATCTCCTTATGTATGTTCACAGTGGCCACCGTAGCCCGTTTTACTCGTACAGAGATGCTGGAGGTATTAGGCTCGGAATATATGCTTTTGGCGGAAAGCAAGGGACTGAACAGCGTTCAGTTGATTTTTAAGCATGCACTACGAAATGCCTTGATCCCGATCATTACGGTGTTGGCACCGCTCGTGGTAGGTTTAATGACTGGCAGCCTAGTGATCGAGAAGCTATTCTCCATACCGGGAATAGGAAGCCTTTTGGTATCGGCAATCCAGTCCAATGATTATAACGTGGTGGTAGCATTAACCTTTATCTATAGCATTATGTATATCGGAATTATGCTTGTTGTGGATATCCTTTATGGTGTCATAGACCCTAGAATTCGATTGGCAAAGGGGGTAGAACATGAATAATACAGAGCTTGAATTCGCCCCGGAGGATTTTGAACTTATCGGAGCAGAGAAGATTTCCCGTGTGGATGAGACCTTCCCAAGTAAGCCGATCTGGAAGGACATTTTGGCAAGATTTACACAGAATAAGGGCGCGGTAGTCGGAATTATATTTATTGTCCTCGTAATTACAATGGCGATTTTGGGACCGAATATGACCGGTCACACCTATGATTCTCAGATTATTACTCATCAGAATCTGGCACCCAGAATACCCGGGATCGAGAAGCTCGGAATCTTTGACGGTACCGAGAAGATGCATACCTCCACCGGAACGATAATACAGAATAAATATATTAATGAGGAATCAGAGGAGCCTACTGGGCTGGAGGAGGTTTATTATTGGTTTGGTACCGATGTCCTAGGACGTGATATCTTTACAAGAACCTGGACCGGAACCAGAATCTCCCTCTATATTGCCTTGGTTGCGGTAATTGTAGATATGTGCTTTGGTATGATTTATGGTTTGGTTTCCGGCTATTTTGGCGGAAAGGTGGATATGGTATTACAGCGTATATCGGAAATATTGAACGGAATCCCTACTCTGGTTATCGTTACCCTGCTTATTCTGGTCTTTAAGCCGGGCCTTGTAACCATCACGCTTGCCCTAGCTATTACCGGCTGGATTGGCATGAGCCGAATTGCAAGAGCACAGGTGCTAAAGCTTAAGGAACAGGAGTTTATCCTTGCCTCCAGGACCTTAGGAGCAAAGAATCTATTCATTATTTTCAAGGAGATCCTACCAAATATCTTCGGACAGCTGATCATTATGTCCATGTTCTCCATACCGAATGCGATCTTCACAGAGGCCTTTTTAGCATTCATCGGTCTTGGCGTTCCACAGCCGTTAGCCTCCCTGGGATCCTTAATCAGTGATGCCTTTAAATCCTTTACCACACATCCGTATATGATTATCTTTCCGGTGATTGTACTTGCGGTGATTATGCTAAGCTTTAACATGATGGCTGATGGTCTTAGAGATGCTTTTGATCCGAAGATGAAGGAAATGTAGGAGGGTGGATTATGGACAAGAAGAAAATATTATCGATTAAGGATTTATCCATCTCCTTTACTACCTCCGCCGGCGAGGTCAATGTGATTCGAGGAATGAATCTTTCTCTTTATCAGGGCGAGACCCTTGCCATCGTCGGAGAGAGCGGCAGCGGTAAGTCCGTCACAGTAAAGGCGATTATGGGGATTCTTAGCAATAACGGAAGAATTAACAGTGGGAGCATTACCTTTACCTATAACCGAGAAGGGGAAGAGGTAACAAAGGATTTACTCACTCTTTCGAAAAAGGAAATGAGAAGGCATATCAACGGCAAGCGGATTGCTATGGTATTCCAGGACCCCATGACCTCTCTGAATCCGACGATGACCATCGGAGCACAGATTATGGAGGGGATGAGGTATCATTACAAAACACCGAAGCAGGAGGCTTACGAGAAGGCGATTAAGCTACTGGAGCTGGTAGGTATTACAGATCCTCAGAAGCGGATGAAGAATTATCCGCATCAGCTGTCCGGTGGCATGCGCCAGCGAGTGGTGATTGCCATAGCACTGTCCTGTGATCCGGATCTTTTGATTTGTGATGAGCCGACTACGGCACTGGATGTGACCATTCAAGCAAAAATCCTTGAGTTAATTAAGGATATTCAAGGAAAAACAGGGATTTCCGTAATTTATATTACCCATGATTTGGGTGTGGTAGCCAAGGTTGCAGATTATGTTGAGGTGATGTATGCGGGGAAGGTCGTAGAGAAGGGAACTACGGAGGAGATTTTTTATCAACCGAGACACCCCTATACCTGGGGACTTTTATCCGCTATGCCCGATTTGAACAGCAGGGATGATAAGTTATATACCATTCCGGGAAGCCCGCCGAATCTGTTGCACAGGGTGGAGGGAGATTCCTTTGCGCCGCGTAATATCTATGCACTGGGCATCGACTTTAAGAAGGAGCCACCGATGTTTCGTATTTCTGACACCCATTATGCAGCGACCTGGCTGCTTCATGAGAAGGCACCTAAGGTAACCATGCCGGAGGAGCTTAAGAAAAGAATTGATGGGATGATAAGCCAAGAGATGTTAGCGGCTACTCAGGAAACGCTGGTGAATAAAGTGGAACCGGTATTAATCGATGAAAGGGAGGCTAGATGAATATGAAGGAACGAAAGCCTCTTTTACAGGTAAATAATTTGAAGCAGTATTTTCGGATTAATCGAAATTTTACCGTCCGGGCAGTGGACGGGGTGACCTTCGAGATTTATCCAGGTGAAACCTATGGCTTAGTAGGGGAATCCGGAAGTGGAAAATCCACCATTGGCCGTTCCATTATCCGACTTTATGAGCCTACCTCCGGTGAAGTGATATTTGATGGGAAGAATATCTCCGGAAAGCTATCCTCAAAGGATACCCAGCACCTTCGAACGAAGATGCAGATGATATTTCAGGATCCGATGGCTTGCTTAAATCCAAGAAAGAAGGTTATGGATATTATCGCGCAGGGTTTGGATATCCATCACCTTTATCAGAGCCAGGAGGAACGAAGAGAAAAGGTATATCAGATTCTAGAGATGGTTGGCCTTGCCAACGAACATGCGGATCGTTATCCCCACCAGTTTTCCGGTGGTCAAAGACAGCGTATCGGGATTGCCAGAGCCCTTATTATGAATCCCAATCTGATTATTGCAGACGAAGCGATCAGTGCTCTTGACGTATCCATTCAAGCACAGGTCGTGAATCTGATGAAGGATATTCAGACGAAGACCAATACGGCCTACCTCTTTATTGCCCATGACCTGTCGATGGTGAAGTATATCTCGGACCGGATTGGTGTATTGCATCTTGGTCATCTGGTAGAGACCGGAACGAAGGATGAGATCTTTAACAATCCGATCCATCCTTATACAAGATCACTACTTTCTGCCATTCCTCAGCCAAATCCGTTGGCGGAGAAGAAGCGGATCGCAATCAGCTACGATTATCGTAACAGTGGCATCGATTATCATAAAGGAACGAAGCAGCATGTTGGTGGGCAGCATTATGTACTGGCGACCCCGGAGGAATTGGTTGCTTGGACCAAATAAGATGTATTATTTGCTTTAAAAGAATATGAGTAAGTAAAAAATAAGCTTAGAGGCTGTATTAATCCATATTTTAGCAATAGGTAAGGCGTTACATATAACGGTATCATGACCTTTGCAAAGAAAAATGGATTGAGACAGTCTCCTTTTATGTTACCGTCCGCCTATTTGCTTTCTGATTGATAAATAATACCTAAAATGCTATACTTAGGCTTATAGGAATGAGAGGAGTGAACTATTTATGATATATCCGAAGAGCTTGGAACCGGGCTTTCATATTGGTGTAACAGCAACCTCTGCAGGCTTTACGGAGGAAACAGATCTAATTCGCTTGGAAAGCGGAATCAAACATTTTAACGACCTGGGATATCCGGTGGTTGTAACAGATAATGTTCGAAAATGTGAAAAGGGCAGAAGCTCTGACGGAGCAACCAGAGCATATGAATTACTGCAATTGGTACAAGCTTCTGAAGTAAGGGCAATTCTAACAGCCAGTGGCGGAGATTACCTTGTGGAAATGCTGCCCTATCTTGATTTTAATATAATAAGAGAGAACCCAAAGTGGATTCAAGGGTTTTCTGATACGACGGGATTGACCTTTACCATTACAACGAATCTTGATATCGCAACCTTATACGCGAATAACTTTAGTACCTTCGGTATGGGGAAGTGGCATAGCTCCCTATATGATAATCTGAGCATACTGGAAGGAAAGGAGATAGAACAGCAAAGCTTTGAATACTTTCAGGACGGTTATCAGCCTAGAATTACAGGGTTAGAGGAGTTTGTCCTGCAGAAGGAGGTTCAATGGATTAATCATTACCCTCCAAATGATAAGCAGGAGGAGCTGAGAATTACCGGGCGTGCTCTTGGAGGCTGCCTGGATGTATGCCTTAATTTGGTGGGAACAAAGTATGATAAGGTAAAGGAATTTGCGCATAAATATCAGCAGGATAAGATACTATGGTTTTTGGAAAGCTATTCACTGGATTCCGAGGCTTTAATTCGAGGCTTATGGCAGTTGAGGGAAGCGGGCTGGTTTGAGCATGCAGCAGGCTTCGTTTTTGGTCGCCCTTGTATTTATAGCACAAGCACGGACACCACTTACCAGGAAGCTGTGTTGGCAGTGTTAGGAGGCTTATCCTTGCCGATTATCTTTGATGCAGATATCGGACATAAACCACCCCAATTTACCATGATTAACGGAGCGATCGCTCATATTCAAAGCTTTGGGGGAAAAGGTAAAATCAATTTTGAAAGAAGGTAACTTGGTGAATGGGGAAGGGATTTGAGTTAGAAAGTAGTGGGGATGACGAAATTCAAGACATGGGAATTTCGGAGAATGAGGCGAATAACAACCCGGAAAAATTGAGGGATGATTATTTTCCGAACATGGATGAGAATAGGAGTAGGAAAGAAGATTATCCGGAACTGGAAGAAGGACAGGCAAAGGATGGTCTAACGGATAACAACGAACAACCGATGGGTAAGACAGAGCAGAAAAGAGAAGGATTAAGGAAGCAGATCAAGGAAATTGTTTCAAAAGGTAATGGAAAACTCAAGTACTGCATGGGTTGGATGCTGGGACGGGAGCGTGCCTCGTCAAAACCGATCCTGGGAGGAGCGCTATTCACGTTCCTTTCCTTTACCGGCTTGATCATTTATCTGGAAGTTATATTTCATTTTCTGATTTATCGGAGTGTTGACCTAAAGATTATATATCCGATCCTATTTGCCATACCCTTTGGAGCGATTCTGGCCTTTATCACAGGACTGTTCTCGGTAAAGCTAAATAAGCTTATTTTGTGGGTATTATCCAGCGCACTATGTATTATGTATCTGTTGCAGCTGGTCTATTTCAATGTTTTTAAGGTGTTTTTCTCGTTCCAGATCGTTGGAATGGCGGATGATGCCATATCGGAGTTCGGTGCAGATGTTATTGCAGCGATTAAAGGGAATATCGGAGGATTAATCATACTCCTGCTTCCAATGGTGCTGCTTGGCTTCCTATTCAACAACCGAATCGTTTATCAAAGACGTAACATGAAGGAGCAGGGAATCCTACTGGGGGGTGCGGTGTTATTTCATATTCTGGCCCTTAGCTCTTTACTGCTTTTTGGGAAGCAGGATTACTCTCCCTATGATTTATATTATAATTCGAAGGTTCAGGAGCTTCTTGGACAACAGCTTGGCGTAACGACGATGACCAGGCTTGATTTAATGGGGCTATTTTCACCGGAGGACGAGCTGGTACTTGCAGATACGTCGACGGTGAATTTGACAACTCCTGTACCGACTCCCTTGCCTACGCCTAGGCTGACTACAACTCCGGAGCCGACGATATCGGTCAAGCCGGATGCAAGTCCGACACCAACACCACCTCCGACTCCAACACCCATTGATACATCACCGAATATCATGAACATCGATTTTAAGTCCTTATCCGAGAAGGAGAAGAATAAGACCATTCAAACGCTCCATAATTATTTCGCATCGGTCACTCCGACGAATAAGAATGAATACACGGGAAAGTTCAAGGGCTATAATTTGATCATGATTACAGCGGAAGGCTTCTCTCCCTATGCAATTCATCAGGAGAAGACACCGACCCTGTACCGATTGGTCAGGGAAGGCTTTGTATTTAATAATTTTTATACTGCATTATGGCAGACAAGCACCAGTGATGGAGAATATGTGGCAATGACCGGGTTGATTCCTCAGGGCACCAGAAGTATGTTCCATGGTAGAAAGAATAGCTGGCCATTTTCTCTTGGACATCAATTTAATCAATTGGGTGTCGCAAGTAAAGCTTATCATAATCATACCTATACCTATTATCAGAGAAATGAAACCCACACGAATATGGGATATCTCTGGAAAGCATTAGGGAACGGTCTGGTTCTGCCAAGTGATTGCTGGCCGGAATCCGATCTGGAATTAATTGATGCTACCATAGATGAGTATGTGGGGGAAGAACAGTTCCATGTCTATTATCTTACGGTAAGCGGACATATGAATTATACCTTTACCGGTAATAGTATGGCTGCTAAGAACAAACAGCTGGTACAGGACCTCCCTTATTCGGAGGACGGCAAGGCGTACATTGCCTGTCAGATTGAATTGGACAAAGCGCTGGAGGCTCTTATTAAGAAGCTTGAGGAAGCCGGTGTTGCGGATCGTACGGTAATTGCCCTCAGTGCAGATCATTACCCTTATGGCTGGGAAAAATATAAGCTGGATGAGCTAGCCGGCCGTTCCATAGATCCTAACTTTGAGATTTATCGAAATCATTTTGTTCTTTGGAATCCCGGTATGGAGGAGAATATCATCATTGATGAGCCCTGCTCCAGCTTAGACATCCTTCCAACTCTATTAAATCTCTTTGGGTTGGAATATGATTCCCGCCTGCTCATGGGGCAGGATATTTTATCCGATGCGCCGCCCTTGGTGATATTATCGAACCGAAGCTTTATCACGGACAAGGTAATGTATAATTCAGCGACGCGGGAGACAACACTGCTAACCGATGAACCCTTGCCGGCGGATTATATCAAAAACCTTAATAAAATTATTAAGAATAAATTCTCCGTGTCAAAGAGTATACTGGAAGAGGACTACTATCGATATGTATTTCCGGAATAGTAAATTGTGGAACGAAGGATTGATGAGCAGCTCATAGTTCATCCATCTTATTGTGGAGGATCATTGTATTCTAAAAAGAGGAGGAATCTTAAATGTCAAGTGTAATGGGGTTTTGGGCAATCATTGCTTTTCTTGTATATGGAATCATTTTAGTATTAGTGATACTGGCGATTTACACGCTACTTTTAGCAATAAAAGCACTAAAAATATATATTCAAAAAAACTCATAGAATGTACGCAGCTATGACAACAATAACCCCCCCAGCTGATGTTTTGTTACTAAAAAATGCTGGCCTTCCAAGCTTTGTAATATGGATTTGTCGTTTGCTTTTGTGATAAAACGATAGAATTTGCAATAATAAAAATATTACTACTTGATTTTGCAAATACTATGTGCTAATATAAGTCAACAACAAAGGTGTTGTTTCTTTACAATACCTTTGTCTTTTTATAACCTAAAATAGTAAACGGCCAAGAAGGAGACTTTGTTCTACCGAATAACCGAAGGACAGGAAGGGTGAGCCACCGACTGAGAGCACACCCAGGGTGATAAGTAGAATACGGAACACTCCGGAGCCCGCGAATTGAACGATTAGTAGGTTCGTGCGTGACACGCGTTAAGTGTAAGTAAGTGGAGAGCTATGCTCTCAATGCGGGTGGTACCGCGGGAATTTCGACTTCTCGTCCCGAAGAATGCAAATTATGCATTCTTCGGGGCTTT
>JAEYXC010000279.1 GCA_023428655.1 Bacillota bacterium
ACTCCCTTCAATATCCTGACGATACAGCTTCTGGTCAAAGGAGATTGATGCATTAAAATTATGAACCAATTGATTTGTTTCTTTCGTAAAGCGTCCGCCCCACAGCTTCATATTCATACCTCCATAATGGCAGTTCATGCCCTGATAATTTACTCGACACACTTTGATCCTTCGATAATATTGCTATTATATTACATCCTTTGAGGAAGGAATGCAATAGCAAAATTAATAATTATGCATAAAATATTATTAAAATACATAAATTGCTGCTGGCTATATCGGGGATCACATAGTTATTCGGTAAGTGCAAGGCCGAATTGTGTTGCTTGTTTGTATCATATGGAGGTTGAATATTATATTCATTATAAGCCTTACAGATTATAGAGCTTTTGATATTTTTCCTTTAGATAGGTTACATAGTATTCTGCATTAAATTCTTCTCCGCACACATCCTTTAATAATTGATTTGTGTTCTTGACCGCACCATATTTGTGGATATTATCCCTTAAAAATTCGCGGATCGGAGTTAAGTTACCCTCCTTCAGGTATTGCTCCACCGGCATCTTTTCCTTCATGCAGGCAAAGATCTGGGATGCAACCGCAGTACCGATCGCATAGGAGGGAAAATAACCGAATTCACCATAGGACCAGTGGGTATCCTGTAGGATTCCCTCCGCATCACTTCCGGGCTCGATTCCCATGTATTCCTGATATTTTTGGTTCCATATCTTGGGAAGCTCATCAATATCGAATTTTTCATTAAACAAAAGCTTCTCAATCTCATATCGAATAATAATATGAATGCAATAGGAGAGCTCATCAGCCTCAGTTCGTATTAAGCTTGGAGCAGCCTTGTTAATCCCCTTAATAAAATGCTCCAGGCTGATATTCTTTAAGTTATCCGGATAAGTATCCACCAGCTTATCATAGATCGGCTCCCAGAATTCCTGACTTCTTCCCAGTATATTTTCATAAAAGCGGGATTGAGCTTCGTGCATACCCATGGAAGCACCTCCGCCGACGGGAGTCTGGGTAATAGCGTCATCGATGTTCATTTCATAAAGAGCATGACCACTCTCATGAATGATGGAGAACATAGCACTCTCCAGGTTATTCTCCATATACCGGTCCGTAATTCGTACATCATGATTATGGAGCTGAAGGGTAAAGGGATGAGCACTTTCCGCGATTACACCACGGTTAAAGTCAAAGCCTACATACCCGGCTAAAAATCGGCAGAACTCCCTTTGCTTATCAACATCATAGGATAAGAAATTATAGCTCTTGTCAACGGTCTCAGCCTTCTTAGCAACCTCCTTCAAAAGAGGAATGATTTCTTTCTTCACTTGATCGAAGAAGGTATCAAGCTCCTTTATCATAAAGCATTCGTCATAGTCAGCGAGAAGTACCTCATAAGGCTTTTTGTCTCCCTTCACTCGGTACCCGGCGAACTTCTTCTTGAATTCGATAATCTTCTTTAAATATGGTGCAAAATCATCGAATTTGTTATCCTTCTTAGCCTTTGCCCACTTGCGATTAGCGATTGAGGTATATTCGTTAAAGGCACGGTATTCCTCCGGTGGAATACTTTCCAGCTGTTCATAGGTCTTACTCAGCTCCTTAACGATGGCTTTCTGGGTCTCGTTTAAGGCCTCCTGCTCCTTCTCCTCCTGTAGCTTCTTTAAAAGCTTGCGTACGTCATCGTTTATGACGCTCTTCATGTATTCGTCCGATAGAATACCGACTACCTTCGAGGTGTAATCAGCTGCTTCAAAGGGTGCTAAGGTTTGATCATCCCATTCAAATAGACTTCGGGCGGTCTGTAATGCCATGGATTTATCCAATAAGGGTTGTAGTTTCTCAAATGTTTTACTCATAATACCTCCATTCTGCCATTCGGCAGTTCCGATTTAACCTTGTATAAAGATTCATTCTTTAAATAGTATATCAATTTTTAAGTGGTATAACAATTAAAAATATGCCAAAAAGTACTAATTAAGGCTTGCAGTGACGATGAAGAAGGGCTAAAATATAAAGGAAAGATACCATATAATACATATTTATGTGATTCAAATCACTTTATTTTCAAAAAACCATAGTTATACTAGAATTAGCGTACAATTCTACTTAAGTCCAAAGTACTACTGTATCTGGTGCCCGTATCATACGTGCAAAATAAAAGTGATAAATCAAAAATGATGGATGTAGATGATTGTACCGAATTACATAAGATATATAAATACTGAAAGGTATTATATATTAGGAATAGTATCGATACAGGAGTAAATAATATAATAAATACCTTAGAATGAATGCTGGAAAGGATGGAATTAAAATGAAAAATTTAATCATTGAAAAGGTAGTTGGAAGAGAGATTCTTGATTCAAGAGGTAATCCGACGGTAGAAGCAGAGGTAACCTTAGCAGATGGTAGCGTTGGAAGAGCAGCCGTTCCCTCAGGTGCATCCACAGGAGCTTTTGAAGCAGTGGAGCTTAGAGATGGTGATAAGAGCAGATATTTAGGGACCGGTGTTAAGAAAGCCGTAGATAATGTAAATACCGTAATCGGACCAAAGCTGGTAGGAATGTGTGCTTTGGAGCAGGGTGATATTGATGCGAAGATGATTGAACTGGATGGAACACCCAATAAAGGCAACCTTGGTGCCAATGCAATTCTTGGCGTTTCTCTTGCAGTAGCAAAGGCGGCAGCGGCTTCCCTTCGTTTACCCTTATATCGCTACCTTGGAGGTGTTAATGCGAAGACTCTTCCTGTGCCGATGATGAATATTATTAATGGTGGAAAGCATGCAGATTCCAGTCTGAATATACAGGAGTTTATGATTATGCCCGTTGGTGCGAAAAGCTTTTCCGAGGCTCTCGAGCATAGCACTACCGTATTCCATACCCTTAAGAAGCTTCTGAAGAACGATGGATATGTCACAGCAGTCGGTGATGAGGGTGGCTTTGCTCCGAAGTTCAACAGCGATACACAAGCACTTGATTATATCGTAAAGGCAATTGAGACCGCAGGCTATCGTCCCGGCGAGGATTTCTATATTGCAATTGACGCAGCTGCTACCGAGATGTATGAGGAAGCTGCTAAGGCAGGTAGAAAGGGAGATTACCTTTTCTGGAAATCAGGTGAGTATAAGACAGTAGAGGAAATGGTAGATTTCTGGGATCAGGTATGCAGCAAATATCCGGTAATTTCCTTAGAGGACGGTCTGGCCGAAGAGGATTGGAAGGGCTGGAAGCTATTAACAGAACGCCTTGGCAAGAAGATTCAGCTGGTAGGAGATGACTTATTCGTGACCAATACAAGCCGTATTACCGAGGGTATTACACAGGGTATCTCTAACTCCGTATTGATTAAGTTTAATCAGATCGGTTCTCTGACAGAGACCTTGGATGCCATCGAGATGGCGAAGAATAATCGCTGGACCGCAGTAGTGTCCCATCGTTCCGGGGAGACAGAGGATGTAACACTTGCAGATATCGCTGTAGCAACCAATGCAGGTCAGATTAAGACTGGTGCACCCTCCAGAACGGATCGTGTTGCGAAGTATAACCAGCTTCTCCGCATTGAGCAGGAGTTAGGAAGTTCAGCTAGATATCTTGGTAAGGATGCATTTCGAGTATTCTAATGTGTTTTTTATAAATGATAAAATATAAAGCAGCATAAGCTGAGCATAATAAAAGAGTACAATAGGTCTCCAAGGTTCATAAGTGGAGAGTCGTTGTACTCTTTTCCTATTATCATATTCTCGTGAAGAGTTCTTATCTTTTAAGTATATATCTATCAACATACCTATGAAATGGTTGAAAGAATTGATTATTAATAAGGCAGCTCGTAGGCTTCTCCGTGTCCCGGGTAAATCGTCTTGACAGAATACCGCTTAATAACCTCCCAGCTGTCTTCGATGACAAGATCCTCATAACCTTCGGCCAATTCCAAGGCCGGAAGGTCTCCGGTAAAGGCGCAGCAATCATCAATGATTAAGCTGATACTGTCATCACTATGTCCCGGAGTGGAGATCAGCTCACCATTAATACCGAGAGTCTTAAGGAAGGCTCTGCTCTCGGCTTCCGTAAGAATAACATGATTGCTATTGGTGATGTCCTTAAAATTAGCCTTCGGGTTCTTTTTATAGAAAAGATTCAGTTTATTAATATAGGGCGTCTGATATTCATGTAATAATAGGGTGGTACCAAAGTCCTTCAGATTCTGAGTCAAGCCGGCATGGTCCGGATGGAAATGGGTAATCACCAGATAGTTTATTTCATGAATGGAAATCATATGATGGCTCAATTGCTGTAATAACTGTGAGAAGGTATCGGGCCATCCCGCATCGATCATGAGCCAGCCCTCTTCTAATTGGATTAGATAGCTGTTCGTTGATTTATGTACTAATGTTATGACGTTCACTAAGTTCACCTCTGTACTTTATTCGTGTTTAACCTCATAAGGTTCATCCAACTGGAAGCGATAAGCTTTGATGATGTTGCCGCTATTATACTGAAAGACCTTTTCCACATTTAGATCCGGATCCCAAACATACGGCATAGCATCATACATTGACCAGTGTTCCCATATCATATCATCGTAGGGTTTCATCTTTGGAGTATTATCAGCTTTCCTAGTATCCACGTCAACACCTCTTTCATTATTTTCCTTTTAACTATATAACGTTTCCCATTGGATTTCAAGTGGGACAAAGGACTATTGTGAAAAAAAGGTGAGAGGACTGAGGGTGGCGATTCGATATGTTATCGAACAATCTTATTCTTATGAGTTATACTGGATAACTTCTTCTGTAGCTCCACTACAAGAATCGGGACGAAGGATAGCAGGAGAGTCATCGCCCACTGTCTTGCGGTGAGTGGTACCACTTGAAAAATCTTTGCCAGAGCCGGAATAGTTAATACGATAATCTGTAAGAAGGCACAGATCAAAAAGGAGTAAATCAGCTTACGGTTCGTAAATACTCCGATATCGGCTAAGGAGTGTTCACTCCTCATATTAAAGGAGTGAAATAGCTGAGATAAGCTTAACACTGCAAAGGCCATTGATCGTCCGACCCAGGGAATATATGTAGCGGGTGCTAGTGCTCCTTCCGAACCCGGAAGAAGGGAACGTAGGAATGCCGGGGTATCATAAAAATGAAAGCCGATCATAAATGCCAGTAAGGATAGGGAACCAATCATGATTCCTTCAATAATAATCTGTATGGCAAGACCATCCGCAAACATACCTTTCTTTGGGGAAATGGGCATTTTCTGCATAATATCCTTCGCAGCAGGTTCCACACCCAGTGCTATGGCAGGGAGTGAGTCGGTTACCAGATTCACCCATAATAATTGTACCGCTATCAGTGGTGTCGGCAGTCCCATCAGGATAGCAACAAAGATGGTCAGGATCTCGCCGATGTTGCTGGAGAGGAGAAAGTGTATTGCCTTTTTAATGTTTTCATAGATACCACGACCTTCTTTGACGGCAGAAACAATCGTAGCGAAATTATCATCGGTTAAGATCATATCCGCTGCATTTTTTGCAACATCCGTACCGGTGATGCCCATGG
>JAEYXC010000297.1 GCA_023428655.1 Bacillota bacterium
TTGACGGACAGATTGTTGAATTTGTATGACAATAGCAAACATTTATGTTTGATAATGGCATACAAAACAATAAGATGTCCGTCAACCTGTGTGTGAGGGATGCATGTAGTTCGTTCCTTCATTTTTACCATGCCTTATGCAACAGGCCCTTTTGTGTTATCATTATTACGAAGGGCTGATGCATGCCTTCGGTTGAGATGTTGGCTTAATGCATGCCATGCCATCGGTTGAGATAAATTGACAATTATGCTAATATAGTGTATATAATCAAGTGGAAGGGAGGCAGTGGAGATGTCAAATGCAGGCACAACAAAACAGGAGCATATTTATATTGCCATTGATTTGAAATCATTTTATGCCTCCGTGGAATGCGTGGAGAGAGGGTTGAATCCGCTAACGACCAACCTTGTGGTAGCGGACCCGACCCGCACGGAGAAAACCATCTGCCTCGCAGTATCTCCATCCTTAAAGACCTATGGTATCCCCGGAAGAGCTCGCCTTTTTGAGGTTCAACAGAAGCTAAGGGAAGTAAAGCAGCGTACGGGCAAAGAGGTGGAATACATTATTGCACCACCTCAGATGGCCAGATATATTGAAATCTCAGCGGATATTTATGAGACCTATCTAAAATATCTTAGTCCGGAGGATATCTATGTATACAGTATTGATGAATGTTTTATGGATGTGACGAATTACCTAAGTCTCTATCAGATGTCTGCGAAGGAGCTTGCGGTAAAAATGATTCATGATGTTCTTAAGAGGACCGGGATTACAGCCGCGGCAGGCATCGGAACCAATCTATACCTTAGTAAGATTGCCATGGATATCGTGGCAAAGCATGTGGAGGCCGATGCCAGTGGAGTGAGGATTGCTGAACTCGATGAGCTGTCATACCGCAGATTGCTATGGGATCATAAACCCATTACTGATTTTTGGAGGATTGGTGGGGGTATTGCAAAAAGACTGGAGAATAGCGGACTACACACAATGGGGGATATCGCCAGAATCTCTTTGTATAATGAGGATCTTTTATATCGCATGCTTGGTATCGATGCGGAATTATTGATTGATCATGCATGGGGCTATGAACCCTGCACCATGGAGGATATCAAAGCCTATAAGCCCAGTACCAACAGTATTTCTTCAGGACAGGTGCTTCAGCATCCCTACGATTTTCATAAGGCAAGAATCATAGTACAGGAGATGACGGATTTATTGGTGCTGGAATTGGTTGAAAAGGGACAGGCTACGGATAGTCTGACCTTAACCATAGGCTATGACCGCAGCAATGTGGATGAGGGGGCGTATCAGGGAGAGGTTACCTATGATCGATATGACAGAGCGGTTCCAAAGTCTGCACATGGTACGGTTAATCTAGGAACAACGAGCAGTAGTACCAAGAAAATCATGACAGCGGTTATGGGGCTTTATGACAGGATTACCTCAAAGGAGCTGATGGTCCGGCGTGTTACTCTTTCAGCCAATAATTTGGTGGAAGAGCGATATGAGCAATATGACCTGTTCACAGATCCCGTGGAGCAGGCGAAGGAGCGCAAGATGCAGGAGGCCATGCTTCATATCAAGAAGAAATTTGGAAAGAATGCCATTTTAAAGGGAATGAATTTGGAGGATGGAGCTACCACGAAGGAACGAAATAATCAAATTGGTGGACACAAAGCTTAGAGGTGATTGTATATGGTTAAGAATCCAATATCCTTGGACGCGAAGGCTACGCATAAATACGATGATATTATTCATATGGATTATCCGCTGAAGGGGTCTGATCTCATCAGACATCCCAAAATGAGAGTGGAAGACAGGGCTAAAATATTTGCACCCTTTGCGGCGCTAAAGGGCTATGAGGAAGCCATAGCAGCAAAGCAAAAGATTGTGGTACCCCGCATGGAATTGTCGGAGGAAATGAAGGAATATTTAGACCTACAGCTGGGAAGGATCGAACAGCTACTGATGGAAGGACTGCACCCGATTATTAAGGTTGTGTTTTTTCAAAAGGAGAAGAGTGGGTGCGAGGAAGGTGAGTATATTCAGATTACCGGTATGGTTGCCAAAATTGATCTTACCGCACGAAGCCTTCAGGTTGTTGAGAAAAGACTTAAGTTTAATGATATTTATCGTATTGAAGGCGAGGATCTGGAGTATATATAATAATTAATGAGAGCCCAGCTGGACCGGGAGTAGTGAGGTATGTAATCTTACGTACAGTGAAGTTATGTAGCCTGGTGCACGTAGAAGTTATATATTTACTTATTGGTACCAATTGGTTATAATATGGTATCTGAACAAATACAAATCGGATAATAAAGATGGTATTCAATGTCTTTACATCTCATTGAATTACATGAAAAAAGGTGATATTATGGCGAAATTATTAATGTTAGATTTAGGAGAAGCAGAAGAGGTCTGTGATGTCGGAAAGGCAATATCTTCTCCTGTAAGACTCGAAATATTGAAGCTGCTTTATGAGGAGAGCTTGAACATCGGTGAGATTTCCGAAAAGCTCCATATCGCACCTTCCAGCGCGGCACTGCATGTTAACATATTGGAGAAGGCTAAGTTGATTAATACGGAGGTGCAGCCTGGCACAAGAGGCGCCGTGAGGTTATGCAGTAAAAAAAATGATATCATTAACATCAGTCTGGATAATGTATCAAAGGACGTTAATCAAGTAATTAGTGTCAATATGCCCATTGGTGCTTATACGGACTGTGAGGTGATTTCGACCTGCGGTATAGCGGATGAAGATGGAATTATCGGAAATGAAGATACGAAGCAATGCTTCTATCTGCCAAATAGAATGAATGCTCAAATCATCTGGAGCTCCGGTGGTTTTATTGAGTACAAGTTTCCTTATCAGGTGCCGAAAAGATCCGATTTGAAGAGAATTGGTCTATCCCTGGAGATCTGTTCGGAAGCTCCGAATTACAGAGAGAATTGGAAATCGGATATCACCGTATGGATTAACGGAGTGGATTGCGGAGCATGGTTGTCGCCGGGAGATTTTGGAGCCAGAAGAGGAAGACTGACTCCCACCACCTGGTCATCGGGGAGTACCCAATATGGATTGCTGACGACTTGGGAGGTAAGAAAGGATGGCAGCTATATTAATGAGAACCGAGTGAGTGATACCCATTTAGCAATGCTGAATATCAAGGAAAATGAACCTTTGATAGTTCGGATCGGAAATAAAAAGGATGCTAAATATGTGGGTGGCTTTAATATCTTTGGTGAAAAGTTCGGAGATCATCCTCAGAATATCGTCTTAAGTATGGAATATAGACTGTAATAAGCAAATTGAACGAGCGTTAAAAGCAGAGCGGGCCAAAATGGATTATTTACCATTTTGTCTGCTCTTTTTTGTATTTCTGGTCTAAACCATTGGGCTTCTGTCCTGTCGTAAAGCATCATAAACAAACATAAACGCTGAATGAATTAAACAAGGATACTGAATAAAAAGACATAAATATTGTTGTAAAAATGTAAAAGTAGTCAAAAATATATAAAAATAATAAAATATATGTTGATAAAATATATAAAATATAATATAATCCAATTGTAATAGAACAATAATAGTGTTTAAATAAAAATGGAAATACTGATAAATAAACACTAAAATTGTTTTAAAATGTCTATGCATAGCATTTGTAACTTATTCTAAGAAGAGATGGAGGTTTTATGAAAATGAAAAAATTATTGGCATTGTTACTCACTGCAATTATGGTTCTTTCGCTTACTGCATGTGGTGACACTCAGAACAGTAATGAGACGGAAGCAGTAGACACAAGTCAGACAGAAGCAAATACTGAGACAGTAGAAGAAGAGCAACCTCAGGTAAAGCCCGGCAAAAAGGGAAGTATCGAGTTTTGGACTGTTTTTACAGGAGCGGATGGAAGCTCAATGCAGGCTATCGTAGATGCTTATAATGCGACAAATCCGGATTATACAGTAAACCATCGTGCAATCGAAGCGAATGATTTATATTTAAAAATGCCCTTAGCAATTCAGTCAGGGGAAGATGTACCGGATGTTGCTATCAATCATGTTGAAAGAATCCCCTTATTCCAGGAGAGTGGCTTCTTGGAGGATCTTAATACTCTGATCGGAGATTCTAAAATAAAGGCTGAGAATTATAACCCGAAAGCTTGGCAGATGACGGAAATCAATGGCGGACATTATGGAATCCCGTTGGACGTACATTCCTTTGTTTTATATGTTAATATGGATTTATATGAGAAATATGGAAATGGTTCCTTGGATGATGGTGTAGTGACCTGGGATGAAATTAAAGCAGTCGGTGAAGCATGTAAAGCAGATAATATCATTCCGGTAGGAATGACATGGCATCGTGTTAAGTTTTTATCCGCTTATGCACAGCTTGGCGGTACCCTTAGTACCGATGGAATGACTCCCGACTTTAACAATGATAAAGCATATCAGGTATTAAATACTTGGACTGAGTTAAATGACTTAGGCTACATACAAAAGGATGGAGATGCTCCTTGGGAAATGTTCTTGGGCGGAAATATGTTATATTGTCCGGAAGGCATCTGGATGTATAATAACGTAAAAGAAGCTGGTTTGAACGTGAAGATGCTTGACTATCCCACCTTTGATCCTGGCACAAAAGGCAACTGGACCTCTTCCCATCAGTTTGTCATTCCGAAGAACGAGAAAAGAGATGCCGAGAGAACAAAAGCGGTACTTGATTTTATCGACTATCTTGGTAACAACAGCTTAGAGTGGGCAAAAGCAGGTCAGGTACCGGCCCATGTTGCTATTAAGGATGTAGCTGAGTTTAAGGATATGCCCCAGGCCTTTTTAGCTGACGAAAATGAAGAGCTTAAAATCTACAGCTATAAATATTATGGCTATGCAGTTGAGAGCTTAGATAAGGTTCTGGCTGAAATTCTCTTTGGCCGTATGACAGCCGAGGATGGACTTAAGCAAGCAGTTCAAGAAACAAAAGACAGAATAGAGATGGGGCAATAATCAATAGTCTATGGAAGATATGAGGACTGTACACAGTCCTCGTATCCTCATGATTGGGGGAAAATTGAAGATGGCAGAAAGAGAAGGGATAAAAAGAAAAAGGAAATTTAGTTTTACTCCGTATTTATTTATTGCACCGCATGTAATCATATTTTTATTGTTTTTCCTAATTCCTATGCTGTTTGGAATTTATGCGTCATTTACTAAGTGGAACCTGTTCACCGATCCCAAATTTATCGGGTTGGATAATTTTAAAACAATCCTTTTCAATCAGGAGTCAACCTTTTATCGACAGTTTTGGAATGGACTTAAAAACACCATAACCTTTGTAATTATTTGTGTGCCCTTTCAGATTATTATACCCTTATCGATTGCACTTCTTTTGAATAAAAGACCGAAGGGACGTAATTTTTTTCAGGGAATCTTATATATGCCTACCTTGTTTTCCATAACATCGGTAACATTAACCTGGTTGTTTATATTTAATCGTTCCTTGGGCTTGTTTAATAATTTGTTCGGAACGGATATCAATTGGTATGGTGAACAGCCCTTTGCCTGGATGACAATTGTGATAACAACCATATGGTGGGGGCTCGGCGGTAATTTGATTATTTATGTGGCAGCCTTGTCAGGTATTGATAAATCGGTCCTGGAGGCAGCTGACCTTGATGGAGCGACAGGCTTTAAACGCTTTTGGCACATTACGGTTCCGACAATTAAGTTTCCACTAGCGTATACAGTTATCGTATCAATCATTGCACAGTTCAATATCTATGGACAGCCTTTAATTATAACCGGAGGCGGTCCCAATGAATCAACTTATGTTTTACTAATGTACATTCGTAATTTGGCATTTGGAACAGGGAATTCAGTAGCTGGTATGGCAAGTGCGATGGCTACCTGCCTAGGATTAATTATTGGTGTTATTTCCATCGGGCAGCTATTATTAATGCGTAATAAAACGGATTAGGAGGTGCATAAATGAGAAGAAATAAGGAAGATTATTCTGCGCAATACAATAGTACGAAAAAAGAAGCCTGGGTTGCTTTTTTTATATTATGCATTATTGTAATTGTTGCATTAGTGCCCCTGGTCTGGATTATCATATCTTCGTTTAAAGTTGATGCAGAAATCAACAAGGCCGGAGGCTTTATGTTCTTACCCAAGACCTGGACTTTAAGAAACTATAAAGAAATCTTAGCCTTTAGTAATAAACAGCTTCCCGTGTATAATTGGTTTTTGAACTCGATTATTGTATCGGGAACTCAAACAGTGATCGCCGTAACAATCTATGCAATGTCCGCCTATGCTTATGCAAAATTGAAATTTAAGGGAAGGGATACTATATTCCTGGGAATTATGTTCTTGTCCTCCTTTCCGGCTATTACGAACATTATTCCTTTGTATAAGATCATGCATACCTTCGGATGGCTGAATGAATTAGTTGCTTTAATCGTACCGGGTCTTGCAGGAGTACTTAATATATTTTTGATAAGACAGTTTATGTACGCGATTCCGGATGTGATATTGGAATCGGCCAAAATAGACGGAGCCAAGGAATGGAGGATTTTCTCCCGAATTGTTCTGCCTAATTGTAAACCCATCCTAATTGCAGTGGGATTGTTTACGTTTACCGGAAGCTGGAATGACTTTTTGTGGCCATCGATCGTAATAAATAATATTGATCGTCTTACCTTAACGGCCGGACTTCAGCTGGCAAAGGGTGTTTACGGTAACCAGGTAGCTAGAATGTGTACAATAGCAACGATTGCTATCATACCAATGATTATTTTGTATATCTTCACACAGAAATATTTCGTGAAGGGGATTTCTTTAAACTCAGGTGTAAAAGGCTAAGATAACAATAGAAAAGAGGTACATAGATGAGAGTTCCAAGAAATGAATATCCAAGACCGCAATTCGTAAGAAACGAGTGGTACAATTTAAACGGTGAGTGGGAGTTTTCTTTTGATACGGATTGCTTTGACCGAAAGATCATTGTTCCCTACGTATATCAGACAGAATTATCCGGGATCAATATTCAGGATCCCCATGAAATTGTCTGGTATCGCAGGAGCTTTGTTCTGCCGGAGGGTATGAAGGGGAAGAAGACGATCCTTCACTTTGGTGCAGTTGACTATCATTGCCATGTATGGGTCAATGATGTGTTCATAATGGAGCACACAGGTGGTCATATCAGCTTTGAAATGGATATAACACATGCACTGACAACGGGTGATAATACAATTGTATTAAAGGCTTGCGATAGTCCAAGTGATCTTGAAATGCCAAGAGGAAAGCAATATTGGAAGGATAAGTCGGAGGGAATCTTTTATAATCGGACGACGGGTATCTGGCAGACGGTTTGGCTGGAGGCAGTAGAGGAGACCTACCTGGATAAGGTTTATATTACACCCGATCTAGACAATATGCAGGTTGAGTTTAATTATGAAATTGTAGGCAAAAAGGCAGTCGAGCTACGGACGGAGATTTATCTAGGTGATGAATTATTAGTGATAAATACTATCGAAACAAAGCGGAACGCCGCTAGCTATAAGGTTCTGTTGGATCAACAGATATTGAAAAATTGGAATTTCCAGGAGAACCTGGCTTGGACACCGGAGAATCCAATATTATTTGATGTTATCTTCAAGGTATACGAGGATGGACGGGAAGTGGATCATGTAACCTCCTATTTCGGTATGAGAAAGGTATCCATTGAGAATGGTAAATTCCTGTTAAATAACCGTCCCTATTATCAAAAATTACTTCTGGATCAGGGGTATTGGGAGCCTTCTTTATTGACAGCTCCTACCGATGAGGATTTTATAAAGGATATTGAACTAGCTAAGTCCATGGGCTTTAATGGGGTAAGAAAGCATCAAAAAATTGAAGATCCCAGATTCTTATATCATGCAGATAAAATGGGATTTATCGTATGGGGTGAAATAGCGGCAGCTTATGTCTATTCCCGTAAATACGTAAAGAGAATTACCCATGAGTGGATTGATGAAATCCTAAGAGATTATAATCATCCTTCGATTGTTGCCTGGACACCCTTGAACGAATCCTGGGGTGTAATCAATATAAAGGATAAAAAAGAGCAGCAGAGCCACAGCGCGGCAATGGTTCATTTAACAAAGTCCCTTGATCAGACCAGACCGGTGATCTCCAATGATGGTTGGGAGCATACCTGTACCGATTTGGTAACAATCCATGATTATGAGTGGAATAAGGAGATTTTAAAGGAGCGCTACAGAACCTTAGAGAATATCCTGAATTACGCACCGGGAGGAAGACCGTTAATGGCCCATGGATGGAAATATGAAGGTCAACCAATCCTTGTGACAGAGTTTGGCGGTATTTCTTATAAGAAAGGGGATTGGGAAGGCTGGGGCTATTCCAATGCCACCTCCGATGAGGATTTTGCACAGAGGTACTGTGATGTAGTATATCCTTTGCTGGAATCACCCTTTGTACAAGGCTTTTGCTATACGGAGATTACCGATGTGGAGCAAGAGATTAATGGGTTATGTACCTACGATAGAAAACCGAAAATAGATGTTGAAGTCATTCGCGCCATTAATGAAGGCAGATGGAAGAAATAATGCGATGGGGCTGCTTCGATCCATACGATAACAAGGAAGGAACAGCCAGCAGCCCTATTTATGAGTAGGTAACTGATTTTGGAGGTATTATGAGAGATACAAGAATAGATTGCTTTAAGGGAATTCTTACCGTTCAAATGATATTAGCTCATTGCTTCCAGTTTTACAGTAATCTGGGGATGGAAAAGGGCTGGCACTTCTTGGTGGATTATATTAATCTTACCACCTTTTCCGGCTTCATCTTTGCATTTGGCTATGTCTCCTATCATTCCTATATAGAGAAAGCATTTCCTACCGCAATAAAAAAGATAATGAGAAATGTCCTCCGACTACTGGCAGCCTTTTATATTTCCAGCTTTACCTTTGTAATATTTATTGAAAAAATGCCGTTAAGGATGGACCTAATTCTTGATATCCTGTTGCTAAGGAGGTTGGCGGGCTGGTCGGAATTCCTGATTGCTTTTGCAGGTGTATTGCTCCTTACCATCCTATGCTGGAAGCTACTAAAGAGCCAGAACCTGAAATTCCTATGGATTATCGCAGGAGTCAGTATCCTGGTATGTTTGTTACCCCATAGTGAAGTCAAGCCAATCCTTGGAATTATAATCGGTGGTCATGGGAGTGCCTATTATCCGGTTCTACCTTATTATCTGTACTTTGTGATTGGAGTATGGTTTGTAAGAAAGAATATTAAGTTTAATTGGTATGTATTAGTGACAGCGATTTTGGGGACGGCTTATATGATTTTTGACGCACTTGTGTTATCAAAGGGCTGGCCCTCCAGATTCCCCTTGTCCCTGGCATGGTTATTGGGTGCAATGTTATTCCTGTATGGTTATTACTTATTGTCCGGCTTGATTGGAAAAAACAGATATTTTCAATGGCTTAGTGAGATAGGAAGGTATAGCCTATCCTATTTACTCCTTAGTAATATTCTTATTTTCTCCGTTAAGCAGACTAAGTTCTTTAAAATGAGCAGTACATACAGCCTGGGACTTTTTGTGGTTATCCTTTTCATAAGCTGGTACATAATCGGATTATCAAAAGGGAAGACGATAAAAAAATGAAGTAAAGTAATCCTTTTAAGGAAGCGTTAAGCAGTGCCATTAAAAGACACTGCTGCAATACGAAAGTTTAAGAGGGAGGAAAGAACAACCTGCTTGTAGGGGATCGGTTGTTCTTTCCTTCCTTTCTATCATGCCTTATAGCGGCCGCTTGGTAGCGTGCTGCGATTGAGAATAGGGGAAGGCTATTACCTGCGTTTACCGCGATCTCTTCAAAGGTAAAAGCTCATCCAGTGCCAGCTTGATATACTTATCCCATAAAACAAAGTCATGGGTATAACCCTCCGGACAGATATAATTAACCGGATAACCTAATTCCTTTAATATTTGCACATCCTTTTCGACACGATACCTTATAAATTCATCGCTGCCACAGATGATGTGAAAATTGCATACATCAATTCCGTCTTCTATATTTTTCTTTGCAACGGCTTCGATGTTGTAATGAGAAGCTTTAATCGTATCAGCCTCGCCAAAGGAGGAATTATAGAGAGGAAAGTTGTTCTTAAAATGGGTGCCGTTCAATTCTTCCATGAGTGTTTCGGTGGAAAGGGTCATGCCGATTCCGCCGGAGATGTCTACGCAGGTCCGATAAAGGGAGGGATGCATGAGAGCGGTGCCAAGAGCCACATTACCTCCCATTGCATAGCCTATGATGAAATTATCCTCCCTGTCCGGTGAGGAGGCAAAGAGGGATTGAATCACTACGGGTAGCTCTTCGGATAAAAATTTTTGGTATTTCACGCCGTACTTAGTATCAATTCCAAAGGAGTTTGCGATATTTGGAGTCACCAGCATCACATTATTTTCCTGTGCATATCGCTCGGCATTACTATATCGGTAAGTCAAGGTATCATCGTCTCCGCCACCGTGTATCAGATACACCGTCTGAAACTTCATGCCGGGATAATATACCTTTGAACGCTTTCCTTCCACGGACAGAGGATTTGCGCTGGTATCCTGTGCATAGTAGCTATAATCATCCGTTGGATATACGATGGAGACATCAACATAATGTCCCAAGGTCTGGCTTCTAAAATTGAAACGCATATAGCTCATAATCATTTCTTCCTTTCTGGTAAACTAGTCGTTTTTCAGAGACTGCTTTCTATAATCACTCGGTGTTATGTTCTCATGTTTTTTAAACATCTGCGTAAAATGAGAAAAGTTACTGTAGCCTAATTCGGAGGCAACCATGCTGACCGGAATATTGGGATTCTCTAAGAGATCCTTTGCCGCGGCTACCTTAATTCTCATGATATAATTCTTGACATTTTCTCCGACTTCCTTTTTGAAAAGCTTCGAAAAGTACTCAGGACTTAGATGAACATAATCAGCCACATCCTTGACGGAAATATTATTGGATATATTAGCCAGAATGAATTCCTTGGCGCGCTGGACATCATCCTTGGAATCATCTGCAGAGGAAGCTGTGGCAATGGAGTTGACAATAAAGGATATTCCCTTCATTAAAGACCTCACATCCTTAAAGCTGTTCATATATTCGTTGTAGTTGTATTCATCCGTAAACAGCTCCATTATATCGATGTTTCGCTGATAGGAAAAAACGAAAAAAAGCTTTGTCAGCTGTTGGTGGAATTCGCATAGACTATCTAAGTTAAGCCGATTGATGGAAACATTAAAATTAAGATAGGAGAAGATGTTCTCCTCCAGTAATGAAAACTGGTTATTTTCCAATAGCTTTGTCCAGCGGGCAATGTTCTCCGGTATGCTTGTTGATCCGCTCACGATAACATCCTTTTTACAGAAATACATTCCCGGCTTTTTAGCAACATTGTTTTTTAATAACTGATGACCGGCATAGATAGTGTCGCGTATGTTAGCAAGCTGGTTTCGCGGTGTTGCATAGCAGGATAACTCGGGGCCGATGTCCTGGCATAGGGTATTATAAAAGGACGTGAAGGCCTCAGGGGTAATGATATCCAGGGAATTGCTGTTGCAAAATAATAGAACAACAAATTGCTTGTATCGATTAAGGCATACAAGCGGATAGATGGCCGGTAAATTGAAGCTCCTATAAGCACCTTCATATAAGTTGATTAAGATTGGATGATCCGAAAAGGTCGGGGATTCTGATTCGGAATACGGATAGATATCAACAATAATTGCCTGGATATTCGATTCCTCCTTCAGAGCATACCCCATTTGATTCAGTGAATTAATGGATTGTTGCTTATTGGAGGGATTCTGTGAAAAAAGGTTAAGCACGATATTGCTGATGAACTCCATGTTATTGTAATGATTTTTTTGCCGGTCAGAAATTATTTTTGATACAGCACGCATGATAACCTCTTCGATTTCGTGGTAGGGAGCAGGCTGTATTATGTAATCAAAGCAACCAAGCCGGATGCTTTCCTTGGCATAGGTAAAGGAGGCATGTGAGGTTAGCAGTATTCGTATTGTGGATGGATAATTCTCAAATACCCATTTACTTAAACTGAGTCCGCTTTCCCCTGGCATTTCAATATCGGACAACAGGATTGCAATATCATTTGCTTGTATTATTTTTTTTGCATCGTGGACATTCGTTGCAGTGAAAACCTGGTCAATACCAAGTTGATCAAAATTCACACCGCTCATTATGCCCTTCAATACAGAAATCTGATCATCAACTATTAAAAGGTTCATTTTTCTCTCCCATATTAAGTGTATTCCTTATCCTTCCAATGCATCCAGAAGAGGTAAATAGATCAAAGCACATGCACCTCCGGAAGGATTGTTATAGAATGCAAATTGATAGTTCGTTTTGTAGATTAATGCGATTCGATGCTTTAGGTTTGAGATACCGACATGCTTCTTTGCAAATATGTCATTATCATTACTGTTCAGTCTCTCAAGGATTTCAGGTGCATATCCAACACCGTTATCGCTTAGATGAATCTGCATAACGGGTACGCCCTCCAATTCAGCAAGACTTATTTTTATGGTAAAAATAATTAGATTACCGGAATTTTTGCTGTATTTTGCACTGTTCTCCAAAAAGGTCTGAATTAAAAGAGATGGCACCATATATTTATGCAACTGGGTATCAACCTGACTGTCGATTATAATAGGGGTTTCTCGATCCAGTAGAATAATATTGTAATAATCATTCACCTCTCTCAACTCCGATTCCAAGGTCACAAGCTTTAGATTGTCATGGAAAACATAACGGAGGTGATTGGAGAAGGCAATAATCATTCGTCGCATTTTCTCATATTCGCCATATTCCAGCATGTTATATAAGCTCTTTAAGCAGTTTATGAAAAAGTGTGATCGAGTTTGAGCGTAATAATATTGTAGTCTAGCATGGTCCTTTTTGAAGGCCTCCAGCTGCTTCTCATTATTTAGGGCGATCTTTTGGTCGATTAGATTTGCTAAGGCATGATTGATGTTCTGGTATTCAATAATATTACTGTCCTTATTGGCCAAAAAGGATGCGGAATCATTTTGCTCCAGATGCTTCGTGGCAGCATTAATCTGGTCAATGGGATACAGTAAAATATTATTGAATGAGTAGAATATATAAATAATGATACCACAGGTAATGATGGTAATTAATATAAATACGGATATCGAAATTTTGGCAAATAACCACATGTAATTGGATGAGAATACATAACAGAGGTTAATGTCCGTGTCTTCAATGGGCGAGGTCTTAACATAATAATCTGAAAAGATACGTGTTCTCTTTGTACTGCTTAGATCCTTAAGTGTTATTCCCATCCTGTCAAAATAATCATTGTTTGTCAAAATTCCTTCATCGTCAAAGAACCCATAGGAGAAGGAAGAAACATCGGAATTTTCATTATTCATCAGGTCAAATTTATTAAGATCCAGAGCGGTACAGACATATATATCCTTGACTTTTAGCGTTTTCATCAGTACGGAATGATGCTCATCCTGAAAAGCAATCCAAGTGTTGAATTGACTGGGAGCCTGCTCAAACCAGTATTCTCTCAAATTCTCCTTTAAAAGGTAAATGTAGTGGGAACCATTGGTTGAAAAAGAAGAGCCGGATGCATACATAGAAATTCGGTTCTCCTCATTAAAAACGAAAATACACTCATAGGGGGCAACATGTCTTTTCAACATCTCTGTTACATTATACTGAAGCACAACCTTATCCGAGTCCTTCAAGCTTTTCGTCGTTAATAATTGAAAGGAGTTGTCAGCATAGCATAGCTTTTGCATAAAGGTAGAAATGTCAGACATTTCGGACTCGAGGGTGTATACATAAAAATCCATTGCAGAATTCGCGTTATAGGACATCTGTTCATAATTGGATTTGATAAACATAATGCAATAAAAGATTAACACTATGGAGGTACAGGCAAACAGTGTTATAAAGTATCTAAAAAATACTTTTCGTACAGAAAAGGGAGTTTTCGATTGAAAGAATGTCATTGAAGTAGCCTCCTGTTAAAACGTTTACATTATATGGTTGAATATAATTGATAAAATAACCAATAAAATATTACGATTCAGACTAATATTAACAAATCAAACAAAAAAAGTCAAGAAATCAACAATATATAGCAGAAATATGCAATGTAAACGTTTGACATTGATATTTTGAAATGAGAAAATAAGCATATGAATATTTGAAAAGGAGATGGACGTATGGCCTATTTAGAACTGAATGCGTTATCCACTATTTTATGCGGCTCCTTTAGCGCAAAGGTGTATCTGCCTGAGATGGACAAGCTTATGCTCGAGGATGAAAAGCACGAAAAAAAATATCCGGTGTTATGGCTGCTTCACAGTGAAGGAGGTTCGTCCCTGGACTGGAATAAGACGATGGCTGAGAAATGTGCAGTGGAATTCGGTATATTTATCATTGCTCCGGATGCTCAGCATACGATTTGTACCAACATGGATTACGGTCCCAACTATGAGGATTTCCTTGCGACGGAGCTGCCAGGAATCTGTAGGAACAATCTTCCGATTTCCGAGGATCCTAGACTGAACTGGATCGGAGGAGTGGGGACCGGAGCTTACGGCGCTGTGAAAGCGTCAATCAAGCACCCGGCGGTTTTCTCGAAATGTATCGCGATGGACCCGGTATTTGATATGGTTGAAATCTGTAGAAGGGCTATGAACGGGGAGCCAATCGAGATTTTCCATAAGGAGAAATCGCTGAGGGCTGTGTTTGGTGATATAACAAAAATTGCAGGCAGTGAACATGATGTTTATGCATTAGCAGAGAGGTGTGAGGAAGGAAGTTTCTATATCACCGGTAAAAAAGGATCAAGATATGCTAAGGAAAGAGAACGCATGGCAGAGGCTTTAGCGGATCGAGCAGAATATATTGTAACCAACGGAGAGGTAATGGATTTTAGTGAGCCGATGGTATTGAGAAGAGCAGTGGAATGGTTATGCAATAAGTAGATTAGGAGGAAAGAAAATGGCGAATTTCAGATTGCACTATTTTTCAGAGGCACTTCAGATGACCGTAGGAGTAAATGTGATAATCCCTGAAAACACATGGGGTCATTCTCTAGCCGACAGACCAAAGGGATATCGTTATCCGGTTCTTTGGCTACAATCCGGTGGCGGCTTTGATTATACGGACTGGCAAAGGTATACCGCACTGGAGCTATATGCTGCAGAGGCAGGGGTTGCGGTGGTTTGTAGTGGTACCTATTGCTCCGGTTATATGGATACAAAGCATGGAGATTTTAAATATTTCACCCAGCTTTCCATTGAGACACCGAAGGTTGTAAGACATCTATTCCCTTTATCAGAGGATCCAAAGGAAAATTATATTGCCGGCTTTTCCATGGGAGGCTATGGATCACTGAAGTGGATGTTAAGAGATCCGGAACAATTCGCAGCCTTTGGTCTTTTCTCGGGCATCAAAAATGTACCGGATATTCTTCCGGAGTTGGAAGACCGAAACGATGACTTCTATATGTTTTATTCAGCTTTTGGGGATGCTGCAAATACAAAAAACACAGAAGATGATGTTGTCTATATGCTGAAAAAGCAAATTGAGGCCGGAAAAACATTTCCGAGGGGTTATATGGCTACGGGTGTAGAGGACTCACACTATGAGGATAATGTAGCGTTTATGGACCTTTATGAGTCCATTGGCTTAAAGTTTGACCGAGTCATTGATCATGGTGCTCATAACTGGGAATATTGTAATCGTCATGTAAAGCTATTCCTTGACTGGCTTGATATACAAGGTACCTATCGGAGAGATTTTGAGTAGAGGAGGGGAGAACAACATGGGAGACATGGTTCTAAGACCGGGATTTCCGGACGATGATAACAGAGATTACCTTCCGGAGCAATTAAAGGGCTCAGACATTGTGGTAAACGAGAATGGAAATAATTCTCAGCCATATCCGAAGAATTTGGAGGAGTATCACGGTGTTATTGCAGATGATATGGAAGATGAGTGGTATGTGTATGTACCCGATAGCTATGATCCATCGAAAAAAACAGCCTTAGTACTATCCATGCACGGAGGGATGATGACAGGCTGGGGACAGGCTGTCTATACCTCCTGGACTCTGGCTGCTGACAGGGACGGATTTATTGTGGTATTTCCAAATGCAAGCCATAACCGATTTTGGCAGGTAAAGTGGGGGACCTGGGAAATTGATCCTGACAAACGAACACCGGGTACCATGGAAGGAGAGCCGCAAGGAGTAAAAGCCTGCCCGGAAAACGTGGAAGATAATCATGATATTAAGCTAGCAATAGGACTTATTGAACGAATGAAGGAGACATATAACATCGACGAGGGAAGGATCTTTATGCAGGGGATGTCCATGGGAAATATGATGACGGATTTATTCGCCAGAAGCTTTGGTAATCTTCTTGCAGGGGCAGCTGGCTCCGGAGCCGCGGCTTTTTTATCCCTTATCTTTAGTAAGGATGAAAGGATAATTAATAAGGGCGGACCCCTCGCTATCTGGCAGTCAAGACCGGAGTTAAATGACATTCCACCAGGAAGGGACCTTGAAAAAAGGGTACATAAATACAACCGACTGTATTGGATGAGGATCAATGAATGTGAATTGCTTCCCCAGATTACGATACAGGGTGAGAATAATTTGGCCTTTTATAAAGGAAGAAAGGCAGATCTGGTCTATCTGGATATTAAGAATAGGGATCATGGTCAGACCTTCGATGATGCTGCACTGGTATGGGATTATTTATTCTCCGGTATTCGCAGAGAGCCTGACGGAACTATTATATGTACAGAACCGGTTAAGGCAAGAAAGGGAGACGCCTTTGCCTTTGCAGTGACAACGGGCAGTGCTAAGGTGTGGATCAGAAACAGCATACAGGAAATGTCGGGGGAGACTCTTTTGTGGAGAAAGATGAAGTATCACGGACTGGAGGGTGGACAGCGAATTCGAGGCGAGTATCATATGGTACCACTATCCTTTTTAGCGAAAACCTTTGATGCAGAGCTTCAATATACTGAGGATAAGCTTGTAGCTAAGGTAACCTTGCAAGATGGCAGAGGTCTTCAGTTTGCAAGAGCCAGCATTGGTTGCATCATCGATAATTCTTTGACACAGATGTACTGCGAAGCCTTGCATCGTGGTGATGAGCTCTATGTATCCGTTGAGTGGTTCTCTGAATATCTATTTAACCTGCATGTCTCAATCTGCGAAGAGGTTGTGTATGTAACAGACCATATAAATAAGCTATCTGCTAACATGGCCGACCTTATTAGAGATCTGCTCACGGACAATATGGTTCCGGAGAATTACGAAGCAATGCTCTAAATGTAAAAGTGTTAACTTTAACCCAAAGCAGTAAATTAAGCTACATAAAATTCGGTTTGAATAGCGATGCAATCTTCGATTAAATAAGCTGCGCAATCTTCAATAGCAATAGGAAGGTGCATAAGTAATGTACCGGAATGGAGGTAACAATGGGAAATAAAATAAAAATATTACCCGGCATTCCCGATGATAATAATCGGGAGTATCTGCCGGAAGCAATCAAAGGCTCGGATATTGTAGTGAATGAGAATGGTAACAATTCACAGCCATATCCAAAAAGACTACAGGAGTTTCATGAAATCATGGGTAATCATACACCGGACACCTGGTATGAATATGTACCGGAGTGCTATGACCCTACAAAGAAAACACCTCTTGTATTTGCCATGCATGGCGGATTAATGACCGGCTGGGGACAGGCAATCTATACCTCATGGACCATGGTTGCCGATCGGGACAATATCATCGTCGTATTCCCGAATGCTCACTCAAGAAGATTATGGACTCTTGAGGCAACTGAAGTCGAGCTCAAAATCAATACCGAAATGCCTGATTTTATGAAGCAGAACCTAGCGGCAAATGAAGAAAATCCGGATATAAAGCTGGTCTTTGCCTTATTGGACTACCTAAAGGGCAAGTATAATATTGATGAGGGACGAATCTTCATGCAGGGCATGTCCAATGGAAATATGTTTACGTCCCATTTTGCTAGGTATTACGGGGACTATTTGACAGCTGCATCCGGGGCCGGTGGCGGGACACCCAATCCCCGCCTGCTCTATCAGGAGGGAAAGCTTAAGAATCAGGCCGGCCCTATCGGGATGTGGACCTCGATACCGGAGACAAATGGTTGCCCGCCATGGTGTGAATTCGATGATTCAACCATCTACAAATACACTAGAGTATATTGGAATGAGTTGAATGGCTGTAATACCGATCCGCAGATCAGTATCATTGGAGAACATGCCTTTGCCTTTTATCAAGGTGATAAGGTGGATAATGTTTTCCTAGATATTAAGAACAGGGATCATGGCCAGACCTTGGATGAAGCAGCCTTGGTATGGGATTATTATTTCTCTGGACTGAGAAGAAAAGCGGATGGAACCATTATTGATGAGGGTTCAAGAATTCCACGAGTGGGTGATCCATTTGCCATTGCAGTTGCAGATGGCTGTACCACTGCCTGGTTTGAGAATAAGAGGGTGGAAATGAAGGCGCCGGCAATTAAATGGCAAAAGTTGAAATATCACGGCTTAAATGGTGGACAGAAGGTTAAGGGAGAATACCTTTGTGTACCCATTTCATTTATCGCCTTGGCCTTTGGTATGGAATACAGCTACGAAGAGGAGGGAGCCGTTGCTTACCTGTATACAAAGGATCAGAGAGAATTGCAGTTTGCAAGAGGAAGCATTGTCTGCATAATCAACAATGAGATCCGCAGTATGTACTGTGAAGCCTTACATAGAGAGGGTGAGCTGTGTATTTCCCTAGAATGGTTTGCTAGATTTGTAATGAATATGTGTGCTTCCAGGTGCGAGGATGTACTATATGTAACGGATCATCATGCAGAGCTTGGAGTAAATATGGCGGATATCATTCGTAACCTCCTGCACAATGAAAAGGAAACGATTGAAAATATATAGAAGGGAGGATATTGATTTGGCAGAGCTTAGAATATTACCGGGTACTCCGGATGATGATAACCGTGAGTATCTTCCGGAGAAAATCCGATTTACGGATATTGTTGTAAACGAGAATGGCAATAATTCCATCGTATATCCGAAAGGACTGAAGGAATTTAAGGAAGTGGTTATCAACGGTGTGGAAGATGTCTGGTATGAATATGTACCGGAAAGCTATGATCCGAATAAGAAGGTTCCCCTTATTATCGGATTACATGGAGGACTTATGACAGGCTGGGGACATGCCATCTACACCTCATGGACCCTAGTAGCGGAAAGAGAGGGCTTGATCTGTCTCTTCCCCAATGCTCATGAGAAAAGGATGTGGGCTAATTATGGTATTTTTGATGACTTTGATCCGGCCCTGGCACCGGACCTTCCTATTGTGATTCCGCCAAAGGACATTAAGGATAATCATGATATGAATATGATACTCGCCCTGATTGATAAAATGAAGGAGAAATATAATATCGATGAAGGCAGAATATTTATGCAGGGTATGTCCATGGGTAACCTAATGACGGGGCAGTTTGCAAGAGAATACGGAGATATTTTAGCCGGTGCAGCCGGTTCGGGGGGACCCAGCGAGCTTAAGAATATATTCGATCCGCAGGGAAGGATTATTAACAAGGCTGGTCATCTTGCCATCTGGCAGTCACGACCGGAGCAAAATGGACTTCCACCAGGGAAAGAATATGATGAGTACACAGTAAATAGGATGAACCGTATCTACTGGATGAGACTTAATGAGTGCGAGCTGGTTCCGCAGATCAGCATTATTGGGGAAGACAATTTCGCCTTCTATAAAGGGAAAAAAGCGGATCTGGTATATCTGGACATTAAGAACCGGGATCATGGCCAGACCTTAGACGAAGCCTTCCTTTATTGGGATTATCTATTCTCGGGTACCAGAAGAAACGAAGATGGTACGATTACTCATGAGGAAAGCAAGCTACCTAGATGCGGAGATGAGTTTGGTGTTGCAGTAGCAGAAGGCTTTGATAAAGCATGGTTTAAAAACAAGGTCGTAGATTTAAGAACAAAAGCTATTCAATGGGATAAGCTTAAATACCACGGCTTAAATGGGGATCAGGTGGTTCGAGGTTCCTACCTTTGTGTTCCGATTTCATTCCTTGCACAGGTTTTCGAAGCGGATTATCATACCGACGATAATGGAGCCAGCGTTACATTAACACTCAAGGATGGGAGAAGATTGCAGTTCGCGCGAGGAAGCATTGGCTGTCTGATTGATGATACTCTTCGTTGTATGTATTGTGAAGCTCTTCACCGCGAGAATGAATTACTGATATCCATCGAATGGTTCGCTAAATATTTCTATGGACTTACAGTTACAAGCTGCGAGGGTGTTACCTACATTACGGACCATTTTGCTGATTTATCTGCTTTCATGGCAGACCTGATCAAGGATTTGTTGGGTGGTAACATGGTCCCGGACAATTATGATGGGATGCTTTAAATTCGGATGATTATTGACCGGCACAAGTTCCATATTGCATTTAAAGTATTATATTAGGTATAATTGGAAGAAGAGGATAAGGGAAGAGAGAAAGATCCTAGTCAAAAATAGCCAGTGGAAGCATAGAGAAAAGGAGTTTATTATGAATCAAATAATTGCATATACACATATCGGTGATTATGGACAGGCAGTTGACAGTATAAAATTTGTATTAGATAATGATGTAAAGATGAAGGAGGTATCCCTTACAATCGAAGGTCATTATTGTGATTTGAGCGGTAAGGCTTTATCAAAGGGGATATTATCAATAGAAAAGACAGCGGATGGAGTAGAGGCTCTGTTAGATCCGTTTTTGTACCGGTATGATTTTAAGATCTCAGGTTGGATTGGCGAAGAAGAGGTCAAGGTAACAAAGTCGGAGATAAATGAAATCGTTGTCCAGGATTTAGATACCTTTACTCCAAAGCATGAAAATGGTGTGATATATAGAATATACGAGCCGGAGGCAATCACAGCAAGACCCTTGGTATTATTTCTACATGGTGGCGGAGAATGTGGTGAGGATAATGTACTTCAAATGACAGGTACCATCGGAGCATTAAGATTAGCCCAGAAATGGCCGGAGATGTATATTATGGCACCCCAGGCTCCGGGTGGCTCTCTTAGTATGCTGGAGAACTTTGAGGTGATGAAAAAGAGAGGCAATCCTTTCCGCGTTGAGATGGGAATGACTCCATTTTCCTTAAAGGGTGAGAGAGGCTGGAATAGGGATTACTTAGGTAAAGTATGTGATATTATTCGCAGGATGATTGCTGATGGAAAGGTTGATGGCAAGAGAGTGTATGTGATTGGAATGAGCATGGGTGGAGGAGGAACCATTAACGCGGTTTCAGTAGCACCGGATTTATTTGCAGCGGCAGCGCCTATTTGCCCTAGTATGAATGGTGAAAGCTATGCTCAGCTATTACATTGGCCAAAGGTTCCTGTCTGGATCTCTACAGCATATATGGATCATCAGCATGGCAGACATGCATATCTCTTAAATGCATGCAACAAACTATGGGACGAAGGCAGAAGGGATGTTAAGTATACCATGTATCTTCCGGAGGAGCTGGAGGCATATGGGATAGGCACTACGGAGGGAATTTCGGATAAGGAACTGGACGCAGAAAACCACAATAGCTGGATACTTACATTACATAATGAAAAAGGAATTCTCGATTGGATGATTTCTCATGTAAAGGAATAGACTTTTTATTTTAAGTGAGGGAAAAATGAATGGCAACAATCAAGGATGTAGCTAGGCATGCGAATGTATCAATAGCAACCGTATCAAGAATCATCAACAATCGGGGACCCATCAGTGATATTACCCGACAAAAGGTATACGCTTCAATGAAAACCCTAAATTATCAGCCCAATGAGATGGCAAGGGCACTACAGAAGCAAAAAAGCAATATGATTGGTTTGATTGTGCCATCCATTGAGTACCCTTTCTTTAGCAGATTAATCGAGGCGATCGAGGAGACCTGCCATAACAGCGGATATAAGCTTATGCTATGTCGTTCCGCGGAGAACGAGGATCGAGAGATTGAAATGGTATCCATGCTGGAGGGAAACAAGGTCGATGGGATAATACTGTGCAGCAGGCTTGGCGATGCCAGTATTTATGCAGGCAAGACCTTGCCGATTGTCAGCATTGACCGAAATATTGAGGGACTTTCCACCGTTACATCGGATAATTATTATGGTGGTTCCCTTGCTGCCAAGGAGCTCTATAAAGCGGGAAGCAGGCATCCGGTATTGATCGGGAATAAAATACCGGATTATATGGCTATGAATGACAGAACGGTTGGTTACTTGGAAGAATGTAAGAAATTAGGACTGGAACCGCGGTATCATAGTATTTCCCAGGAGTTATTTGACGAAGACTCCATCGTACAAAGCTTTTTGAAAGGGCTGGAGCAATACCGGGATATGGACGGTTTGTTTATTACAGGGGATGCACTAGCTGCCAAAATAGTATGCAATGCGAAGATAAGAAAAACAGGAATTATCGATAGGATACCGATTATTAGCTATGACGGATTGGAGATATCGAAGCTTCTAGAAATTTCAACAATCGCACAACCAATTTATGAGATGGGAGTGTGTGCGACGGAACAGGTTATCCGAGGGATTAAAGGCAAAGTGATGCTTACGCGCTCCATTTTACCCGTGCAATTAATCGAAAGAGAAAGTACAAAAAGGTATATGAATTGTTGATGGAAGGGAGATAGATACATGTCACTGTTAACATATAATTTTGAAAGTGAATATTTGAATAATAACCACCAGATATCAGTAATACTACCGGATAAAAAGAGAGGTGTGACTCCGGAGGAATTTTATCGTAGCGGTAAGAAATATAAGGTTCTATGGCTGCTTCATGGAACCTATGGTGATCACACTGATTGGATTCGAAAAACGAATATTGAGCTTTATGCTGCGGAGAGGGACCTGGTGGTCGTAATGCCTTCGGCGCTCAACTCCAACTATTCAAATTGGCCGACAGCAATGCTTGGCTTTAATATGTATGACTACTTTACCAAGGAGTTAATGCCTCTTATTTACGGCTGGCTACCCGTATCGGACAAAAGAGAAGACAATTTTATTGCAGGACTTTCTATGGGCGGTCGGGGTGCAATCAAATTTGCAGTGAATTATCCGGAGCTATTTGCAGCAGCTGCAGTGCTCTCAGCAGTTCCGGTTCCCTTTGATGAGTTACGTCCCGGTCATCCCTGCATTGTTATGGATACTGCTAATCCCAGAATGGTTCAGATTATTGAAAATGCAGGAGGCTTTGAGGCTTATGCAGCTAGCGAAGAAAATGTTTGGGCTCTCATTGATCAGCTGGCTCCAACGGGCAGACTACCAAGATTAATGTTTGCATGTGGTCATGAGGATCTTCTTCTCTATGATAGATACAAAGCCTTCCAGGAGCATTGCAAGGAGATCGGCTTAGAAGTGAAGTGGTTTGATCTTCCACAGTTCAAGCATGAGTGGAGATTCTGGGATCTGTCCATACAGGAGGCACTTAATTTCTTCGGACTCAAGGAAGCAGATGGAGGAAATCCGTTCTAAGCAGGAAACTATTTGGGGTGCCGAATGAAATGTGCGGCGCCCTTTTTCGTTCTTGTTATTTATCATACTCAGGTTTATATAGAAAGTGTGTGATTATAATCCAACAGAGACACGTTCTCACTCGGTTGCCGCACCTAGCGGTACATAAGGTTGCGTCAGAAAAGTGCATCTGACACAACCTAAGTACCGAGGGCGGCAAACGGTCTCTTTATGGATTAACAATCACACGCTTTCTATGTTCGTTCTTGATGATGTACCGCTATGAGCGACAACCGAGTGGAAACGTATCTCTGGTGGATAATAGTCATCCGCTATTCTTCGTATGCTTTATTCTTGATAAACCTCATTGAAAAGGGTGCCGCACTTCAGCCTAACTATTCATACATTCATAAGCGAGATCCCTGATCCTTGGATGAATCTCATGATAAACCTTAGGGAAGCCCATTATGTGCTGTGCATAGAAGATACTGATATGGTTGAAGGGATCGACTAATGCATAAGCACCGGCTGCACCATCCCATCCAAATTCGCCAAGAGGTGATTTGGAGACTTTGTCATCAACAAGAACTCGAACGCCCAGACCGTATTCATAGCCAAGCTTTCCACCAAAGGCAAAGTCCTCACTCATCCGTCCCTTAGTATACGGAATGGTGAAGAGCTTTACGGAATCCTCGGATAGAATTCTAGCTCCGTTTTCACCCATACCGCCATTGCTTAACGCATCAATAAATGTACTATAGGCATCTACCGTACCTGCGAGACCGGCACCTCCGCTCTCATAGTTCGCCGTAATCTTAAAGCTATTGGACATAATTCCGTCATCGGGTTTAATTGCATCCGTTCCAAACACGCCCATGTACATGGCACAGATTCGATCCGATAAGCTCTGATCATCTTCCCAATGGAAGTAGAAATCCTTGATGCCAAGGGGATCAAAAATATGCTCCTTTAGGTACGCGGAATATCTCTGTCCGGATACAACCTCAACCACAGCTGCCAGGACATCATGACACAAGCTGTAGGAATATCTTGTTCTAGGCTCATAAACCAGTGGCATTTTAGCCATCATGGCAATCACTTCCCTAGTAGAGGCTTGATTGTTACTCCGGCTTTTGAGCTCCATCAGCTCCTCTGCAGTGGTATTGTAGGACAATCCGGCGGTCATACTCATAAGATCAATGATTCGAATGGTATTATGTGCTAAATGGCATTTATCCGTTGATTTAGGCCATCGCAGAGGAAATTCGAACTTAAATTCATCTGCAACCATCAAGCGATCAAACTCCGGTAGGTAGTCACGAACCTCATCATAAAGTCTAAGCTTGCCTCTCTCGATCTGTTGCATTACAGCAGTCATGGTTACGACCTTTGTCGCAGAGTAAAGTCGAAATAGTGTATTCTCCTTAAGAGGAAGTGTATTTTCATAATCAGAATAACCGGTCATATGACGATAAATGACCTCATGATCTTTGGTAATCTTACAGGAAGCCGCAGGGATTCCATACTCTTTATTCAGGGAATTGATATACTCTGTTAATCTGTTAAAATTCATAATTACGCTCCTTTTCTCTTTATTTGTGCTGGCTGACGAGCCAATCCATAATTCCGTATTCATTATTATAAGTAAGTACCCAGGCATTATGATTTTCTGAGAGCTTTTCCAATAGAGGAAGCTTAGGATCTGCAAAGCCATATCGCTCCATTTCCTCCGGAGAATAGAGAGTAAGGTGTGCATTTTTATTCCCGGAATCCTTCAGCTTCATAATTGCGTCCACAATGTATTTATGCCGATAAATTGTATGATCAGCATATGCAGTGGAGACCCAAAGCTTTGTGTCAACAAGGGAGCTTAAAATCTGGTATGTATCGGGCATCATGGTCGGGCAGATGGGAGCAGCGGCTGCGAATAAATCTCCGGCGACGGATAGAGCACGGAGAGTGCCGCACCCGCCCATGGATAAGCCGGTTACAAATACCTTGTCAGGATTAACTTTCCCGTCTGCAATCATTCCTCTGATTACATCACATACCTTCGCGATATATTCTCTGTGCCAACCAAAACCCGGCATAATACTGGTGGTATGGAAGGTGTTTTTAAAAACGATGGAAGGGTCGGGCAGCATTTCTTCAATGCTACCGGGGGCCTGTGGTGCCATAACATATAAATCGGGATACATCTTAGCCAGCTTTAGTGCGCCAAGAGTACCGGTCATTTGAAGTATATTATCGCTTCCGCATTCTCCGCCGCCATGGAGGAAAAGGAGGAGGGGGCGGGGACCATGGGCCTTTGGATGATAGAGGCGATAGATAACGTCACCCTCCCTCTTAGCTTCAAAAAGGTCCAAATCCTTAACCCGAATATGATCCAGGTCCACATCCGCTTTGGAGAAGCTCATCACATGGCTATGATCATGAAGCTCTAATTTAAAGTCACCATTATAATAGATAGGGTCGATGACAATATGATAACCATTGTCAATGGGAGTGATCGTGCGAACCTTTCTGTTCACACTTTTATTACCAAGAAAAGCGGTCAGTGAGATATTATTGGCAGTGGGTATAAAAGGCACATCTAGTAAATCAAAGGCTACCGCCTCCCAACCACGGTTCTTTACCTCAGTTTGAACGAATAATTGCATGAAAATCACCACACCTTTCTTCTTGACGAAGCACAAAGTATTTACTCATAGTTTTTAGACCAAAATACAGGAAAAGTACGAAACGAGTTACCCTTAAGGGAGACCTCATTGCTTCGAGTTTTATGAAATTCCCTTACTAGGGTAAAAATGGACAATGATAATATTAAAGAATACACTCCATATCAGAAGCCTTGTCATAATATGAGATACGATAGGTAAGTACCTTAAAGTCAGCCCATAACGTTGTACGATACTCCTCCTTCTCCCAGGTGATGGTTAGGGTGCCATCATTCCTATTTTCTCCTACAAAAATATCACCGTTAAAGGCTTCATAGGTGTTACGAAAATACATTAACTCATAGAGTCGTTGGCATACCGGTTTATTTACAGCAGCTTCAATCTCTTCTCTGGAGTAATTATGACGGTTAATGGTTCTTGGATCCGGATTTGTCTTTAAGCCATCAATATCGTTCTCCCCTGCAAGAAGACCAACATAATATACCTGAGGGATGCCGGGAGTGAAGAATTGAACTGCTCTTGCAATCAGATAAGCATCGTCATTACATCGGAGTGCGGAGTAGTAGGTAGAGCCCAGCTGATAGCTTTGGAATTTTTCTCCCTTTTTTTTGATCATGCTCGGAAGCTTAATATACTGCTTTGCTTCCTTTGTGATGTCATCCACATCTTCTCTGACTAAATTGATTTCGTCCTCGCTCAGCAGGCCCACTACATCCACAACACCAATTCCGTCATGAGTATCCAGGGTGGTAAACTGTTTTCTGGGACAGATGTTAAGCCAGTGGATTAATCGATCCGTTCTGCCACTTTTTAGACCGTGCAGCAAAAGCATCGGAAGGGCAAAATCATATACCCAGTAGCCCTTTTCTGCCATTTTAAGCTGGATGGTATAATTTTCGTGTATCTCAGGAAGCATCTCGGTACCTGTTTGCTTCAAGGGCTTCATGCCGATATCCAGTACTTCCCATATCTCCGGTTCAACGAAAAAGCAGCTTGTTCCGGGACGTTTGGATGCATAGGCGAAGGCATCAAATCGAATCAGCGGTACATGCTGACTGATAATTCTTAGGTTCCGTTCGTAATAATCCTGAGTAGCCTTTGCGTAGGGGTTAATATCAATCTGCTCCTGGAAGAAGGTATTCCATAGGTGAACGATCTTACCGTCGTCCCTTACAAACTCGATATAGGGATGGTTGGCCTTTCTGCGATACAGGGCAGCAGTCTGCTCCTCGGTGGGATTACCGCCCGGCCAGAATTCTTCCCAGTGGATAAACATGTCTCGATAGGGAGAGGCATCCCCGTTTTTCATATAATCTTTAAATTCCTCGGAACGAATGGAGATATGGTTTAGCATGAAATCCGCCATTAAATAATACTTGTCACCCAGCTTGTCAATGTCAGCCCAGGTTCCGAATGCAGGATCAACAATATCATAATTGATAACAGCAAAGCCACGATCACCGGAGGACGGGAAGAAGGGAAGTATATGAAGCCCGCCAATACTACCGTCAAAATACTGTGCCAAAATATCATTTAGTTCTTTCAAATCCTTACCCATACTGTCCGCATAGGTTATTAACATGATTTTATTGTCTATTTTTTTCATAATTATCTCCTTCTTTAGCCTTTAACCGAGCCCACTGTAATTCCTTTGGTGAAGGACTTCTGGAAAAAGGGGTATGCAAACAAGATCGGTAAGAGTGCAATCACAGCCAATGCCATACGGATACTTACACTTGGAAGCTCTGTAATCTTGATACTCGGGTTGGAGTGAGTCTGCAAAAATGCAATATTACTGAGAATGGAATTTAAGTAGTTCTGTATACCGTAAAGCTCGCGTCTTGTCTGAATGAAATATACCCCGTTTGTCCAGTTATTCCAGTAACTGATGGCTGACATCAGTGCGATTGTACCAACGATGGGTTTTGACATCGGGACAACAATTCGGATCAGTGTATTTAACTCACTGGAACCGTCAATCATGGCTGCCTCGATAACCTCATTCGGTACATTTGAATTGATATAGGTACGAACCATGATTACAAAGAAAGCATTCATTAATAGGTAAGGAACAATTAGAGCCCAAACCTTATCTGTAATATTGAAGATTCTGGAGTAAACTAAATAGGTTGGTACAAAGCCACCATTAAATAGCATAGTAAAAAAGACGATGAAGGAAAGAACTCGTCTTCCTGGAAGATCCTTGCGTGATAATGGATAAGCAAATAACATCGTCATGACTACACTGATGGTTGTACCCACACCGGTAACAAAGAAACTCATACCATAGGCTCTGATGATATTATCCTTGACATTCCATATATATTCGTATGCCGACAATGAAAAATCAGCAGGAATAAAGGAATAGCCGTTTTGTGCCAATGATACCTCCGAGGTGAAGGAGCTGGCTATTAATAAGAAGAATGGAAGAATACATGCTAATACGAATAAAAGCATGATAAATCCCATTACAAAGCGGAAAATTTTATTGTTATAATTCATGAATGTATCCTCCTTCGATTAGAATAAGCTACTTTCTTTGTCAATTTTTGAGACTACGGTATTTGCTGTAAATACACAGAGGAAGCCAAGTACGGACTGTAGGAAGCCACCGGCGGTGGAACGTCCGATATCGTTAAGCTCTAGCAATCCTCGGTAAACGTAAGTATCAATGGTCTGAGTCGTTGAGTAAAGCAAACCGCTGTTCATGGGAACCTGGTAGAATAAACCGAAGTCGGAATAGCAAATTCGTCCGATGGAAAGGAGAACCAAGGTAATAATGGTTGGTTTCAGTGCGGGTAAGGTTATGTAACGGATCTGAGCCCATATCCCTGCGCCGTCAACTGTAGCTGCTTCATAATAGGATTTATCGACACCGATCAGGGTGGAATAATATAGGATCGAGCTGTACCCAAAGGTCATCCACAGATATACTATAGTAAGAATGACAGGCCAGTACTGGGCTTTATTATACCAACTGATTGGTTCCATTCCAAAGAGTGGAAGAATAGTCATGTTCATGAAACCGTTGCTTCCACTTAAAAACGCAAATACAATGTAGCTGATAATAACGGTGGACAGCAGGTAAGGAATAAGGATGATTACCTGACTAAGCTTCTTGAAGAATTTGTTGATGATAGAATCTAATCCAATCGCCACAAATACACCTAACATATTGCCTAATAAGATGAAGGCTAAGTTGTATAGAATGGTGTTTCTAAAAAAGAGGAAGGCATCATTGGTGCTAAAAAGGAATTTAAAGTTCTGGAGGCCACTCCAAGGACTATGTAACAGACCGATCGCATAATTTACTTTCTTAAAGGCTAGCGCAAGTCCTGCCATTGGCATATAATTATTTACGATTAAGTAGATAAGTCCGGGTAACATCATAAGGTACAGCGGAATATATCTCTTCATCTTCTGGAAAGATAACTTCTTCATTTTAACTTTTGTTTCTTTCATAAGAACCCCCTTGAATTTTCCTTTGAGATATTTTGTCCTATTAAACGTATCATAAATATGCACAAAAAAGCTATCGTAATTCTGTCGCAAATTATTTAAATTTTGATTTTGATTATTTTAAACCGATAGAGAACTCATGAGGAATTGATGAAAAATTGAAATATATTACTCAAAATGTTTGAAAAATGATGATTTATGACAAAAAATCGATAGAAGGGGTATCGATGCATCTGATATTATCTTATTGTCAGACAAGACGATTGTCAGAATGATCATTGTAACAATGATCGAAATAAAAGGAGGAAGGGATATGAAAAAGAAACTAATCGCTAGTTTACTTACAGTTATTATGATAGCGACACTTTTTTCAGGCTGTGGGTCAAGTACAAAAACAGAAACCGGAAAAGAAGCTGGGAAAACAGCAGAAACCGGTAAGCAAACGGAAGCAGAAAACACCGATGATAAGGGAGAAGAGAGCGAAAGCTATCCTGTTATTAAGATGGCTTATGCCGTTGTTTTCCCCTCACCGGATGAAAAAGCAATCGAAGATGAACTGAATAAGATCTTTCGAGAAAAGGCGAAAGCAGAGATTGATCTGGTTGGTATTGAGTTTGGTAACTGGACCACACAGCTCAACCTAATGTTGACCGGTGGCGGATCCGATTCCCTTGACTTATTCAATTCATTCTGGTACACATCAGTAAGTAACCTCGTATCCAATGGACAGGTAATGGAGCTGGATGCTCTTCTGGAATCCGATGGTGGTGATATCAAGGGTCTATTTAAGGACGGTCTGGAGGAGTTCCTGAATTGTGGTGTTGTAAATGGCGTGCAGTATGGTATTCCCTGTATGTACTCCTATAGCACTGAGAATATTTACTACGCAAAGAAAGAAGATGCTCAGAAAGCCAATATTGATTGGAGTCAGGTAAACAGCATTGATACAATGTCTGAAGCAATCCTTAAGATTAAAGCGGCAAATCCGGACAGCTACTATATTCCGGGAGCAACTGAGCCCTACTGGATTCCTAAGAGCATTGACTATTTAGGAGATACGAATTATCTCGGAGTATTAACGAATCCAACACAAAGCACAACGGTTGAGAACTATTATGAGTCTGAATATTTTCTTAACTTCCTAGGACATGTTAAAAAGTGGAAGGAAGCAGGCGTGTTCAGTCCCGATCCCCTCAGTAACAGTAATCCAACTCTTATGAACTTACTCATGGGAGTAGCAAATGGAACACCAGGCTATGCGTGGGATGCAGCAGTCAGCATGGAGGCAACCATTGCTCAGAATGGCATTGACTTAGAAGGAACCAATGTTACAGAAGCTCTTTCCACAACCAGTGATGCAACAACCTATATGTGGCATATCAGCTCCTTCAGCAAGAATCCGGATGCTGCAATGAGAATCCTTAATGTCTTATACACCGACCCGGTAGCTGCTCAGCTGATCGCAAATGGTATTGAAGGACTTACCTACGAGCTGAACGAGAACGGACAGATGGTATATCCGGAGGGTGCAAACGGAATGGCTGATCTTGGATGGGCAGCAGCTTCTATGGCATATTGGCCCAATGTTATGCTTTGCAAGACCTGGTACTATGAGCCCACAGATATTTATGAGCAGATGTTAGCGAAGAACAAGACAAGTCAAAAATCGTTGGCATTAGGATTTGCCTTTGATTCTACCAAGGTTGCAGATCAAATGGCAGCATGTGCTAACGTGATAGCGCAGTATTACACACCAATTATGTATGGTGAAGTAGATATCGACTCTACCCTCGTTGATTTCCAGGCAGCGCTCAAAAAAGCCGGAATTGATGATATTATTGCAGAAAAGCAAGTACAGCTGGATACCTGGCTTCAAAACAAATAATCATATAATATGACAGAGCATTGGGGGAGGGCGTAGCCCTCCCCCTTACATAAATAATAGATTAGGTGTATCAAAATTAGAGGGCTATAATGCTCGGGTGGTATCAAAAGACGGGGATTACCAAAACCATAATCTTGTTCATACGCAGCAGGCATTATTTCAGTGAGCCTCATGATGGATAAAGCTTAGCCATATTATCAAAGGGGCTAATGATACTCTATATCTATAGAAGATAAGGAATGAGACAATGAATGAGAAATTATGGAATAAGCATTATATACTAGTACTGATTGTAAATACCCTAAATGCCTTTTCTTTCTTTATGGTAGCTACCATTCTCTCGAAATACCTTGTGAATATTGGAACAACAGTGACAATGGCCGGCTTTATTGTGGGATTATTTTCTTTGACTTCCCTATGCTGCAGACCCTTCAGTGGTATTATGGCGGATCGATTAAGTAATGTTACTCTATTAAAATGGAGCAATATTCTAATGGGAGTGGGATTACTTGGATTTACAATAACCACCCAAGTATCTCTGTTAATTCTATTTCGTATTATTAATGGGATAGGCTTTGCTTTGTCCGGAACCTGTCAGATTTCACTTGCCTCCCGCTTCATCCCAAAGGATAAGATGGGGGAGGGAATTGGCTATTTGGGCTTGGGAATGGTCCTTGGCTCTGCCGTTGCTCCAGGTTTTGGTCTAGCGATTGCAGAGGGCTTTGGAATGAAAATCACCTTCCTCCTGGCCGCAGTTCTTACGGTTATCGCCTATGCAATACTTTGCTTCCAGAAGGAAGAGAAGAAACAGGTGTTGGAAAAGAGGAGGGTAATGCTATCCGACCTCATTGCATTGAAGGCACTTCCCTTTACCTTCGTTGCAGGCTCCTATTCCTTTGTAAATGGAATCATCGCCTCCTACCTGGTGCTTTATGCTGATGAGATCGGAGTAAAAGGAATCAGTATTTATTTTACCGTATGTGCCATCGTATTGTTTATAATCAGACCCTTTTCAGGAAAGCTTATGGACAAAAAAGGGATTCGAGTGACTGTATTGCCGGGTCTCTTACTCACCGCTTGTGCAATGTTTATGCTCGGACACAGCAGAACCTTAATTCTTATTCTTATTACCGGAGTGATTCGATCCTTGGGGCAGGGAGCAGCTCAGCCATCCCTTCAGGCCGGATGCATCAGCGCCGTAGGAAAAGAAAAAAGCGGGGTTGCTACCAGTACATACTACCTTGGAGGAGATGTATGCCAGGGGATCGGGCCGATGCTTGGTGGTGTGATCGTCGGAAATTATTCCGGAATTTCGGGATACACCACCTTATTTCATCTCTGTGGAGGAATGCTGTTATGCGCATTTGTATTTTTCTTTCTGATTACTAGAAAAAAGCAGGTGGCATGAGGAGCTAATATTGTTTGGACAGGAATGGATACAAGATATATGGTACAAAGAATATATTCTATGAGGCAACAGGGTTTTGGCACACTAGTAAAAAATAAAAAGAGAAGAATAAACAAAAGAGGTAGAAGGATGGAACATAAAATAAAATTATTGGCCGGTATTCCCGATAATGATAATCGGGATTACCTTCCTGAGAAATTAAAGGAAAGTGAAATAGTGGTGAATGAGAACGGAAATAATTCACAGGTTTACCCCAAAAGGTTGAAGGAATGGAAAGCCTGTCTTATCGATGATAAGGAGGATACCTGGTATGAATATGTACCGGACAGCTATGATCCTTCCAAAAAGACGCCCTTAGTATTTGCGATGCATGGAGGACTGATGACAGGCTGGGGGCAATGTGTCTATACCTCCTGGTCCCATGTAGCGGACAGGGAAGGCTTTATTGTGATATATCCCAATGCGCACCTACGCAGGTTCTGGCAGATAGAATGTGAGCGAAGATTATTTGATATTCTTTCAGAGCCCAATGAGGAAGGGATCTATATGCATGATTTCCCGGAGGAGCCCAGAGAAAATAATGATGTTAGGATTATATTTAAACTCATGGAAATGATGAAGGAGAAATATAACATCGATGAAGAAAGAATATATATGCAGGGAATGTCGCTTGGAAATGCGATGACCTTATTGATGGCAAGGCATTTTGGAGATCATTTTGCTGCGATGGCCGGTTCGGCAGGTCCCAGCACCATTGGACATCTATTCGACGAAAATGATAATCCCAAGAATAACGCGGGTCCTCTCACCGCTTGGCAGGCAAGAATGGAATTTGATCAATCTCCTCCCGGAAGCAGCGATACAGTGGAGGATGTTGTCGTAAAAAACAGAGAATATTGGCTTAGAATCAATGAATGCAACGAGCTACCGCAGATTAAGCTGGACGGAGAAAATAACTTTGCATTCTACCATGGCAACAAGGCGGATTATGTATTTCGAGATGTAAAGAATAGGGATCATGGACAGACCTTTGATGAAGCCGAATTGGTATGGGATTATCTATTCTCAGGCTCCAGAAGAAAGGCTGATGGAGCAATCGAGTATATGGAGCCTAAGCTTAAGCGAGAGGGAGATAAGGTATCCTTTGCCATAGCAGAGGATTGCGAATACGCGTGGGTGAATAATGAACGAATTAAAATGCCAGCGAAGTCCTTCCTATGGAAAAAGCTTAAGTATCATGGTTTACAAGGTGCAGCAAAGGTACGGGGAGAATATTGTATGATTCCGGCCTCCTTTCTTGCTCAGGTAATGAAGGCCTCTTATGAGGAAGTGGATGGCTGGGCTCAGATGATATTGCAGGATGGCAGAACCATACAGATCGCAAGAGGCTGTATCGGCTGTACCATCGATAATCGTGTTCGCTCCATGCTGTGTGAGCCGGTTGAGCACAACAATATGTTATATCTTTCGATTGAATGGTTCTGTAAGGATATTCTGAATTGGCATGTATCCACCTATCATGATGTCATGTATGCAACGGATCACTATTCTTTATTATCAAGTAATATGGCCAGACTCATCAAGGATCTGTTAAAATAGTGGGAAAATATTTCACAGCTTTTGAATAAAGATATCAATCTTATTGTATCTGCACTAGCCTTGTATTAAAATAATTACCAAAATAAAGTAATAAGGAGGAGAGATATGAGTCTACAGGTGAATGACAGAATGCTATGGCCAAAGGGCAGACGAAAGGCCTTTACCTTAAGCTATGATGATGGTGTTACACAGGACATGAGACTTGTCGAGCTGCTAGGTCGTTATGGAGTAAAATCGACCTTTAATCTTAACCCGGGCTTGTTTGGGGAAAAGGGAACCGTAGCTGCAGGCAAAAAGGAAGTGTCTCACACGAAGCTAAGTAGAGAAGAAGTAGCAACTATATACAGAGGACATGAAATTGCAGCTCACGGACAGCATCATAAATGTATGGTTGGAATGGATATTGCCAGATGTGTGGACGAAATACTGGAAAGCAGGAAAGAGCTGGAACGAATGGAGGGCAAGCCGATTACCGGCTTTGCTTATGCCTTCGGAGCCTATGATG
>JAEYXC010000413.1 GCA_023428655.1 Bacillota bacterium
TTGGATTCTGTAATGCCAATTTTTCAAAGGTCGACCAGGCTTGAGGCAGCCGCATTGGGGAATAATGCAGGATTAGTGGGAGCCGTATGCTATTGTATGAATCATGAGTAAGTAGAAGATAATAAAACTTGACCAGTAGAAGATGGAATGTGTTCTACTGGTCATTTTTAAAGAGATAAGGCGAGCTTTCATATAAGCCAATCACTTCCAACGCTTTACGCTTAATATCAGTTATGGCTTCCTCCGGTTCAATGATTTCGATATCCTTACCATATCCAAAGGCAAATTCTACGCCCTGCCATATGGCATCAAAGTTTATTTTGACATAAACGACACCTTTATTCTCCATAATAGATAGAATGGTGATAAATGGCCTTTCTTTGATCTGATTTAGAATTGCCGGATTTACCTTATAGGTAAAAGGATGCTTTGGTAGGGAGGACTTAAAGCTCTGAGTAGAGCTAAGCCAATAGCTTTTTAGATTAAAGTCCTTGGGTCTGATGAAGGGCTGATCCAGCTGCTTAACAACTTCGATTGAAGACACCTTATAGGATTTAATTATCTCCTCGTTTACCGCAACTAGGTACCATATACTCCGCTTACAGACTAAGCCGAGTGGGTGTAGGACAGCCTCCTTGATAGAATCTGTTTTTCTGTACATGATAGTGATCGATTTTGTGTTCCAGATAGCATTTTGCAGGAGGGCCAGATGATCTACCTTTACAGCGGGGTTCGTCTCGTTCCAGGTATTCATATCGATATAGATGTAATTCTGCATATTCTCATATGCGGTTAGTTCTTTGGGAGAGAAATTTCCCAATATCTTTAGCATCGCAGAGTATTTCAGATTTTCAACTCCCAGATCCTCTAGAATTTTATCACTGGTGGGAATGAGTAAGGACAAAAGCTCATTTTTGTTCATTCCCGTAAGGGATGTTTTGTATTCACCCAGCAGTCCGATTCCTCCGTTGACCCCTTTTTCAGCAAAGATAGGTACTCCGATCCCACTAAGAATATCAATGTCTCTGTAAATAGTTCTGACAGAAACCTCAAGTCTTTTGGATAACTCGGTAGCAGTTAGTTTTTTGTTTGCCTGCAATAATATAAGAATTGAAATTAATCGGTCCGCTCTCATAAATATTCTCCAAATACATGACATTGGGTGTCAACTATTATACCCTATAATGAATAGGACAGCAACAATAAGATAGATGGATAAGGAAAGCACCATTAACATAAGGAGGTATAAGTTATGAAGGGCAAAGTAATCTTAAATTTGGCAATGAGTCTGGACGGTTATATCGCTTCGGAAGACGGAAGTTATGAGTGGATTGAAGGAGATGGGGATAAGACGCTAGATACGAAGCATTATGACCATGATAAATTCTTAGAGGATATCGATATCGTTGTTATGGGTAGAAAATGTTATGACCAAAATATGCATCAAGACTATAAGAATAAAAAGGTATATGTTGCGACCTCTCAGAAGCTCCAAAACCACGATAATATCCACTTCATTAGCGGGGATATCAGCCAAATTATTCTGGAAGAAAAGGAGAAGGAAGGGAAGAATATTTATCTGTTTGGAGGAGGGGAGCTGGTGGATCCTCTTCTGAAGTCAGATATTGTGGATGAGTATATTATAGGTATAATTCCAATTATATTGGGCAAGGGAAGGCCTTTGTTTTTGGACAATAATCCGACGATAAGGCTGCATCTAAAGGAATATGTTGTTGAGAATGGGATTACGATTCTCAAATATACAAAAAGGATCTCGTAAAAGAGAGTGTTAATGGGAATATCGAATGTAGAGCTTTATTAATAACGAAGTGTTGAGCTGATACGGTAAGAGTTTAAGCGCAGGAGTAAGTCATGGTTCAATGGACTTGCTCCTGTATATTCTATCGCAGTACGTGGAGATGGTAAATATAGTATTTCTATAACTTACTGTTTGATTAATTGTATGGCTGCTTCTTGCTTTGGCTTAGCTTTTATGCTTTACTTATATCAGTAATAAGATATGAAGTTGACAGGAACTTTTTAGCGAGATAGGGTATAATCCTATCGTAATTGAAAAGGATGGAAGACATGTACAATGAGACAGAATTAAGATATCTAAGGCTTTTATCAAGGCAATATCCCACCATCGATGAAGCGTGTACCGAGGTTATTAATTTGCAGGCAATTCTAAATCTACCCAAGGGAACCGAGCATTTTCTTTCTGATATCCATGGAGAGGATGAGGCGTTTAGTCATGTTCTTAGAAATGCCTCCGGTGTTATCAAAAGAAAAATCACTGATTTATATGGAAGGACCCTTGAGCAAAAGGATATTAACTCGTTAGCAACACTTATTTATTATCCAAGGCGGAAGCTGGAGCTAATTCACAAGGAAGAAATGGAACGAGACAATTGGTATCGCATTACATTATATCGGTTGATCGAAATCTGTAAGTATACCTCCTCCAAGTATACCAGATCAAAGGTACGAAAAATGCTACCCAAGGAATTTGCATATATTATAGAGGAGCTGCTTCATGAGCAGGCCGGTGCTCTGGATAAGGAAGATTATTATAATGAAATAATTAATACGATCATTCACATAGACAAAGCCGATGACTTTATTATCGCTATCTCGAATCTGATACAGAGGCTGGTTGTTGATCGACTTCATATTATCGGAGATATCTATGATAGGGGACCGTCGGCGGAGAAGGTAATGGATATTTTGCTGCATTATCATACCGTGGATGTTCAATGGGGCAACCATGATATTCTATGGATGGGAGCGGCGTTAGGACATGGGGCTTGTATTGCAACCGTAATCCGTATTTGTGCCTGTTATGCTAACTTAGCAACCTTAGAGGATGGTTATGGAATTAATTTGCTTCCCTTAGCTACCTTTGCAATGGAATATTATCCGGCGGAAGACTGCGAGGATTTTAGACCTAAGTCTGTAAGTAACAAGATAATGGCAGAGAATGAAATACGAATTATATCACAGATGCATAAGGCGATTGCCATGATACAATTTAAGCTGGAGGGATTGGTGATAAAGGACCATCCGGAATTTCATATGGATCACCGCCGATTGCTGCATCGAATCGATTTTGAGCATAAGACCATAACGTTGGAGGGACAAACCTATCCATTGCAAAGTGGTTGTTTTCCAACCATTGATCCCAATGATCCCTATAAGCTAATACCGGAAGAAATAGAACTGATGGAGAAGCTCAGGGATTCCTTTCAAAAAAGTGAGAAATTACAGACGCACATTGACTTTTTGATGAATAAAGGCAGTATGTATCTAACCTTCAATACCAATTTGCTGTATCATGGATGTATTCCAATGAATGAGGATGGAAGCTTTGCCAGGTTTCAATTTGAACAGGATGGGATGGAATACAGTGGAAAGGCTTTGTTGGATCGATTTGATACACTGGTCAGAGAGGGATATTTGAATACAAATGACAGTGTGAAGCAAAAGCTTGCATCGGACATTATGTGGTATTTATGGACGGGTCCTCTATCGCCCTTGTTTGGAAAAGAAAAGATGGCTACCTTTGAACGGTACTTTATTGAAGCAGAAGAAACCCATATGGAAAATAAAAATCCCTATTATAATTTAATTAATGACGAAAGGGTATGTCACATGATTTTACAGGAATTCGGACTGGATTTTAATCAATCCCATATCGTGAATGGTCACGTTCCTGTGATTACGAAGAAGGGAGAGAGTCCGATTAAAGCAAATGGCAAATTGATTGTAATCGATGGCGGTTTCTCCAGAGCCTATCAGAAAAAGACCGGAATAGCAGGATATACTTTGATTAATAATTCCTATGGACTGCAGCTGGTTTCTCATAGTCCCTTTGAGAGTACGGAGA
>JAEYXC010000453.1 GCA_023428655.1 Bacillota bacterium
AATCTGAATGAGAAGACATGTGATTGTGACACTTTCGGTTATGATCCCAGAATGTCAGTAATCCGAGATATCTTTAACAATTTTAAGGAGGTGTGACAATGTCTATTTGTCCTAAGGGTAAACATTCTAAAGCTAGAAGAGATAGCCGTAGAGCTAATTGGAAGATGACTGCTCCCAACTTAGTTAAGTGCAGCAAGTGTGGAGAACTCATGGTTCCTCATAGAGTATGTAAGTCTTGTGGATCTTACAACAAGAAGGAAATCATTCCGGTAACAGAATAATCGTAAAATTAAGGCTTTCAGGATTAAACCTGAAAGCCTTTTTTAATACATAAAATTACTACCTATCAATGGGAGCCTTTCTTGCATACACCACCGGACAGTCGTTGGAGCACCCAACGTGCTTTGAGCGTTTTGGATTGGTCATATGGTAAACATGATTGTTTCAAGGATTGACAGAGTGTTATAATTAAGGTATAATTGATAATGATTATCAATTATTTATTTGTTAGTGAAAGAACGATTAATAACAATAAAATATATTAATATACTATGCCAAAACGGTTTGAACAACCCTTTTGCACTGGCTTCAGTAATAAAATAAGAGGTACACGGTGTCTCAAGGTATTATAACTACCATAATAAAAGGAAAGGAATAGGATGTTTCTGCGATAAGCATCCTGAAAGGGGATATGAAAAAATACTACAGTAAAAAAGAGAGACAGCAGAGAAAGAATTTAACAATCATTGTAATTACATCTTTGGTTATCCTTATTTCTGTCAGCGTATTATTATCTATTAATGGTCCCGATGAAAATGCGCCGCAATACACGGCGGAACAAATGCTACACGACCATGACGGTGACGGAGTACCGGATCATTAATTAGAGCGGTAAATGGAATTAGGAATAATGATTATTTTGTTCCATATAGACTATCGGCTGTTTTGGTCGATAGTAATTCTTTATTTTGAAAATAAGCATAAGACGCAAGAAAGGCTGTCCCGGTGAAGGTGACAGTCTTTCTTTATAGTGCGCTGGTGGATGAACGTTTCGTTGAGTGATTTGATTTTTCCATTGTGAATAGGATTTCAAATAGGTTTATAAGTACTTAAGTTGCTTTTGCTATTACATAATTCATAATATGCTTGACATACTGCTCCAGCTTTTCTTCCTGTAAGAGAAAGTCGGTGTGAATTTCTAAGAAGGAGAGCTTGCTTTGATACTCCAGCTTAAAGGATGGTGTGAAAAGATGCTCATATTGAGGTGCAAAGGCACCTTGTTTTCTAACATAGCAATTCGAGGGCTTTGCTTTGCTTCGATAGTCCTTCTCCACAAAGTGCGCAAGGCTTTTGTGTATAACACTATCCTCTGCAGGTAAATAATAATAATCCTTGTAATTATCGTAGAAATGCTTTAATTCCCCTTCATAGATCTGTATGATCAAAGTGGCGCTTGTTCCGAGCGCATTAAAGTGAGCCAGGTCATTACCGAAGGAGACACGTACGGGCAGGGGAGCAGATACTTCAAAGTGTATTATAAATTGCTTCCCATCTAATCCGGCACTGAGGATTCGGATGGGCTTTTCAAATAAGTCCACATAGGATAGTATGGGACTGATTAAAATAAGTCCCCGCAGATCATCCTCGTTGTGTAACAGAAGCTGTCGCAGTAATATTTCTGCTTCAGAGGGAGTCTCAAAGATTGTCCCGGGATTCCGTTTGCTACGTAGGAGTTCAACACTCTTTTTTCCTAGGTAGCTTTGATATACCTGAATTAAATCACCGCCACTGAAGGGATCCGTACGGTTTATATTTAAAAAGGTCTCAATGGTTTTCTGCTTGTAATTATTAAGACGGAAGATCTTTTTATAGGGACTAATTTTTTTATAAAGATCAATACTTACCACAGAATCGAAGGAGTAAGTTAAGCCTAATATTCCACATTTTCGCTGAATATAAGGAATGTCGAAGCCGGTACCGTTGTAATGAAGGAGGATATCGTAGTCCTGTATAAATTCGAAGAAGGAAGTGATTAACGCAGCTTCCTCCCTGATATCCTCTGAGAACCATTGAATCAGATGGAAGGAGTGTTCCTTATAATAAGCGCAGCCAATCAAATACAGATAGGTTGAATCCGCCGCAAAGCCGGTGGTCTCAATATCGAAGAATACCAGACGACTGATATCATAGTCTTCAAAAGCGTAAGCCGGCATCTCTTCTAAGGAAAAATCTCTGGTTATCATAATACTCCTCCTCTCATTTGTAACCTATTTTATCATATAATCTAAGGATAGAGAAGAAGTCAGATGGATATTATGACAGTTTTTATTGCCAGTTAAAATTACCTGAGTGAAAAGGCTGTGGATTGATTATCCTAAGGAAAGATATAAAAAGCTACTGAAATTTAGAATGTTATGTGTTAGAATATTCACATTAAGGGTTTATTTGTAACGAAGGTGATATCTTTTGCAAAAAGGGAGAATATGTAACGATGTGGAGTATGAGGATTTTTGGTCAGGAGTTTTACTACATATTTTATGTATTTCTGCTGTATGGAGTGATCGGCTGGATTTACGAAAGCTGCCTTGTTTCTGTTCAAAAGAAAGCTTTTGTTAATCGTGGATTTTTAACAGGGCCAATTATTCCTATCTATGGATGCGGTGCATTGCTTTTTTATCTGGTTTTCTGGGATAGTAGGGAGCATCTGCTGCTAGTATTTGCTGGCAGTGTTGTTTTAGCAACACTCTTGGAGTATTTGACCTCTTTGGTTATGGAATGGATCTTTCATACCAGATGGTGGGATTATAGCCACTACCGTTATAATCTGGGCGGAAGAGTCTGTCTGATGGTCTCATTAATCTGGGGTGTTCTGGCGATATTAATGCTGCATTTTCTTCATCCCGGTATCGATCGAATAATTCGAAGTGTTCCGAGAAAAGCAGGTGAGATGTTAGGGTATGTATTCATACCACTTTTTGTATTGGATATCGTAATGGCGGTTATAACATCCGTGAAATTTAACCATATCTTGGCTAAAATGCATCAGCTTCGTCAGGATATGATGGAATATATCGAGAGTACTAAAATCTTTGAGACCGGTGGAGAATGGATCGATAAATTAGGGGAGCTCAGACTGCTTGGCTTCTTCTCGGAGGTAAAATCCCATTTGGAGCAAAGAATAGTAAGTGTTAAATCATTAAAGCCCGGCAGGGCACGAGTGAAGGAAGGAAAGCCGGAGATTGAAGCTAAAATGATAGAGTTCTTCGGTCAATACCAAAACATTAAGATGCTGAAATCACATATCCGCTTAGTCAAAGCGTTCCCTTCCATGAAGGTACAAAAGCGCGAGGTAGCACTCAGTGATTTTAAGGAAAAACTAATAAAGAAAGGGGTGCGTGGAATGAGTAAAGGGTTTAAGGATGAGGTTACCGGAACCATTAAGAGCTATCTGAGCGGTATATTGCGAGCGGTCTTAGTCGGTCTTTTGGTGCTGGTTCAATTTGCATTAATCATATACCTTTCCTTTGCGCTCAGGGGCTATACAATCTATTTTTATACCGCACTTCAGGTCCTCAGTATTATTGTAGTTGTTGGCTTAGTAAATGATAACCGTAATGCTTCCTATAAGATTAGCTGGGTATGTATCATAGCTGCATTTCCCATTACAGGACATATTATGTTTATGCTTTGGGGTAATCGAAGAGGGAAGAAGATTGAGAAGGGAATCTTGTCAAGACTTCAAAGAGGGGTAAAATATCTGGAATATGACCCTGAGGTTGTTCAGCAATTTACACAGAAGTATCCGACCAAGAGTAGAATGGCCAGGTATCTGGAGTCCAATACCTTTCCATTATTCAAAAACAACAGGGTGGATTATTACCCTATGGGTGAGGATGTCTTTGATGCAATTATTGAGGAAATGGAGAAGGCACAGAAATTTATTCTGATTAACTTCTTTATCGTAGGGGAAGGAGTCCTATGGAAGCAGATCCATGAGCTTTTGCTTAACAAATTAAAGGCAGGAGTTGAGGTGTTATTCCTTTTCGATGATTTTGGAGCAATGCTTCGCACTCCAAGTAATTTCAGACGCAGTCTGGAGGCGGAAGGCTTTCAGATTCGTGTCTTCAATCCGATTCACAGATATACGGATAAGCTTTATATGAATTACCGTTCCCATCAGAAAATTATTGTTATCGATGGAAATGTAGGCTTTACCGGAGGCATTAATTTGGCCGATGAATATGTGAACCTGGTACAGCGATTTGGTGTATGGAAGGATAATGCAGTTCGCGTTGAGGGAGATGCAGTATGGGGATTAACCGTTACCTTTCTACAGATGTGGGAGGTATGCTCCACGTCGGAGCCAATGGATTTCAGTCCTTATCGACCGAGCAGGCAGTTTCCGGAAAACAATGTGTTCTGTCAGGTGTTCTCCGACGGACCGGCAAATAATCCAAGGAATCCGGTGGAGAACATGTATAAGCAAATGATTTATTATGCGAAGAAGATATTGTACATTACTACTCCATACCTTATAATTGAAGATGATATGCGGGAAGCATTGATTATGGCAGCCGCCAGTGGAATCGATGTAAGAATAATCACCCCCTTTATTCCTGACAAGAAGAATGTAAAGATTTTAACCAATTATAATTATGGAAGACTTCTGGAGGGTGGGGTCAGAATTTTTGAATACACGCCGGGTTTTATTCATGCAAAGACGATTATCAATGAGGATTGTGGTATCGTAGGAACCATTAACATGGATTACCGGAGCTTTCACTTAAACTATGAATGCGGTGTCTGGTTCTGCGATCAGAATGCTGTTAACGTGGTAAAAGAGGATTTGTTAAAGACCATGGAGGAGTGCATCGAGGTGACTTATGAGGAGTGGACGAATCGACCGCTTTTATTAAAGCTGCAGCAGATGATCCTAAATCCGTTTTCAACCTTGATGTAGAGATAGGGCTTACTTTATATAAAATATGACGAAAGGATACTCATCCAATGTACGGATGGGATGAGTACAGTGTGAATCCAATGTATACGAATGTCTGCAAACATTGCCACAAGGTATTTGGCTCACGCTTTAAGGCTTATTCCTGTGAGTCCTGTAAAAAAATTGATAGTGATCACTTTGATGATATCGAAGCCTATCTGAAGGAATATCCGAATAGTAATGCCCTACAGATATCGGAGGCCCTCGGGATTACTGCTTACGAGGTTTTGAACTACCTGAAGGAGGGTAGACTTAATATATCAAGAGGGCAGTTTGAGCAGCTTCCCTGAGTAATCGGTGGAGGAGCCTACCAATCAGTACGATTTGTGCTGCTAACCTAATTTACCATATTTATGCAAAAGGGTTAGGGGAATAAATTAATATGGATGTTATTTTGAGTTTGTGGTGGCTTTATGAAGGTACCGGTGATACACATGGCACAAAGGGTACAAAGAATAGATTGTAATGTTATATGGAGGTGACGTGTAGAATGATTGGTTATTTAAAAGGGGAATTAGCGGAGATTAAAGAAAGCTATGTAGTAATCGAGGTTGGAAATATCGGTTATGAAGTATATCTACCCTCCTCCGTCATCATGGAGCTGCCATCTAAGGGAAGTAGCATAAAGCTTTATACCTATATGCATGTCAGAGAGGATGCCATTGGCCTCTTTGGATTTCTGGCTAAGGATGATTTGGAGATGTTTAAGCTGCTGATTACTGTAAATGGGATTGGCCCAAAGGGTGCACTTGGCATGCTGTCTTCGATTTCTGCGGATGAGATTCGCTTTGCGGTACTGGCTGAGGATGCAAA
>JAEYXC010000100.1 GCA_023428655.1 Bacillota bacterium
GCATTGCCGGCATGACTCCCGCATATAAGAAATCCACCTGCTCCTTCGCAAATAATTCTGCCTGCCAGGAATGAAATTCGTATGCTTCCTTCTCGGATAATACCTCCGTAGCTTGATAGGCATCACCCTTACACCCCATTAGAGCACCAATATAAATGTCCTTACGATCCTTCTCCTCGCGAAGACTCTTAAGAAAACTAACATTATCTCGAATAATCTCCTTACCAAAGGGGGATCTCTCCACATTATACCGGTTCGCTCTTCTGGTTGGGGTCATCAGCATAATCGGGAAGTCATAGCGATCTGCAATTCCCATATACTGCTCATAGATTTCTGTCATGGCTGCTCGGGCTCTTTCTTCATAGACAAGACCTGCATTGGCTACGATGGGATTCGGATATACACCATATTCCCCTCGTAATCGCACTCCCAGGGCTCCTTCAATCAAAATAGTATTACCACTATCAAAGACTTCTCTAATATCCATCGATATCTCCTGTTCCCGGTCCTTAAGCCCTGATTATCATCTCATTGATCTTCCTTTGAAGCCCTTCGATATGACTCTTTTCAGCATTTTTCATGCTACTAAGCTTTGCCAGTACACTACTTACCTGCCTTCTGACATTCTCAAAGCTTCCCTGTGACTCAGTGATACGGGACTGCATGCACCAATCGGCAATTAATCCGTCGAAAAAGAAATCAGCAAATTTACCAAAGCCGTCCGTCTCAAAAATGGATCTCATTCTGAATTCGAACATCAGCTAGCTCTGCTCGAAATCTTGACAGCATTCTCTGAATTACTTCAGCCTCTCCTTTCGCTTCATCAATATGGGAATGCTTCATCAGATCACTGACCAAGCCACCGCCCAACATATCCCAGGTTCCCCAGCCTTTCGCACTGTCCAGACTATTTAAAGCATTCTCGATATGGCTGCATACCGCTTCTCCGGCACGAATCGCCTCATCGATTTCGGATTGATTATTCTTCGCCCGTCCCAGCTCCTCTGTGAGCTGTAATATCTGCTCTGCAGTATCGGAATGAGAATTCAACATATGCTCCTTCTTCTTTGCGAATAGATTATCATAGGTTCGTTGGCTGTCCTTGTACTCTTGGAACTCCTCCTCCAGTAGCTTCAGCTGATGATCCAGCTGCTCCAGCTCATTCACTGCCTGGTCATACTTAAGCCTTGCTGCAAGAGCCTCTTTTCTCTCCTTTTCCACCTGTTCCCCCAGCTTTCCCAGCATCGAATAGAATACATGGGTAAGACCCTTCTCCTCCAGCTTTTCCACATCCTCATTCTCCTGGTCCAAGGTGCTCTTAAGCTCTACCACCCTGTTTTCCAGCTCCTTTTTCTGGCTGCGTAGCTCATTAAGCATGGCATTAAGCTTATCCCTGCGAAATACCTTCTGTCTAGCTTCCTCTATTTGTTGATTAATCTCCTGATACATAATATCCCCCTTCCATTCTCTAACCTGAAATACATCACAGATACCTGCTACTGCTCCCTTCACAGCATACCTGGTTTACCTTTATATCCTAGTCTGTGATATCAACTCATTGTACAATTCAACGGTCTCTTCTATTATAAGCGAAATCCTCATGTAGTCCATTAGAATTATCTTAAAATTAATTTAATCCTTTCCCATTAAAAAATACGAAGCAGTTCGACATATTATAGATATGAATGAAGTCCTATCGGATACGCTTCTTCAGCCTTGCACAATCATTGAGATGCACAATCTGGTGTCTCGTAATTGGCATCAAAATGATACCGGAGACCGTCTTCCTTCCCCAAAAATCAAGTAGCCACACCGAATCCGGATGTTCTGTAACTCCACGAACCTGTGCAATCGCTTCAAGCCCAGCCTTAGTTACCTTCTGTTTGAAATCCTCCGGTCTTAAGGCTGTAAGGATGTCCTTTGTTCTCCTTCCCACTGCGTTTCGGTATTCATATAAGGCATTTCTATCCACCTCATTACTAAAGGCGAGTATCTCCTCATCGGTCATAGCATTCCCCGTATCAGTTACCTTTGTTTGAAGCTGTTCCTGCCATTCCTGATCCAGCACCTGCTGCTGATCTGCGATCAGATAATTGGCCGTCAAATCTTCAATTCTTGTGATATGCCATATATTCCAGGCAACCGTATCATCCTTAATCGTTGGCATTGATCGTAATGCCCTATCCGTAAGACCTTCCCATATCTCATCCATGAAGGTATCCGTACTTCCCCCATAGACGGTCCTACTATGTACCAGAGAATGCATCTGTAGCAACAGACTTTGCATCTCCTCAAAATGTTCTTTCTTTGTGATAAGCTCTTTCCATCTTGCTTGTAACGGATTAAAGTCTCTACCCGGCTGAAACACAATGCCACCCCCTTAACATTATCACTATCCCGTACAATAAATAACATGAATCCACTTCTCAGTTCACCCGCTATCAATCACTTCGCATCGGTTTCGAACTGATTTTATACCTCGTCAACACCAGATTATACCTTTTTTACTATTTTGTAAACCAGTATTCCATGCCCAAATTATAGATTAGTCAGACCATCTATGTAAGATTTATAACCACCTATTATTGAGCATAAAAATGAGCACCAATAAAACTTTCATAAAAAGGGGCAGCCGCAAAATATATTCCTGACTGCTCGAATGAGTACCAAGTCCCACCTTCGCAGAGCAAATAGATTTTACAACCGCCCCATATTTCATCAATATCAAATAAGCTTATGTTATGTTCTGATTCTAACTTTTTCTATGTAGTTAGAGTCCATCCTTTTTATCGATCCATATATACTGTTATTGAACACTGCAAATCTGTATCAGCTTAGAGAAGGTAAACAGATTATAGGTTGCCTGAGAATAGCCAAAGGCATCTCCGATTGCCGCACTATCCATCCCGGCTGCCTTCGCCGCATCAATACCGGCCTTAGCATCCTCAATGACCAGACACTCGGAAGGCTCCAGCTTCAAATATTTTGCCGCCTTCAGAAATACCTCCGGATCCGGCTTTGATTTTGTAATATTATTGCCATCCGAGATCGCATCAAAGAAACCCTCTAATCCGATTTGTCCCAGAATTAATCTCGTATTCTTACTGGAGGACCCGATTGCCAGTAGCAAGCCCCTCGTTCTTAGATGCTCCAGGGTTTCTTTAACCTCCTTGCTCAGATCCTTCGCTGACATCTTCTTTAACAGCTCCTTGTAGATATCATTCTTTTCCTCTGCAAACT
>JAEYXC010000309.1 GCA_023428655.1 Bacillota bacterium
GCGGAGCAGGTGCGGATCTGATTTATCTTTGCGAGAAGGACTTTGATAATGCTAGATTTATCAGTGACGTGAAGGAGAAGCTAGCACAGAAATCCGGTATTTTGGTAGCGGTGAGTGAAGGCTGTAAGGATAGTACCGGAGCTTATATTTCGGATCAGATGTCCAGTGGCGCAGTAGATAACTTCGGTCACAAGTATATCGCTGGTGCAGCACGTGCCTTAGAGCAATTGGTACGTAATGAGATCGGCTGTAAGGTACGTTCCATTGAATTAAACCTGATGCAAAGAGCAGCAGCTCATATTGCCAGTGAGACAGATATCATCGAATCCCTGATGCTTGGCCAAAAAGCTCTAAGCTGTGCACTTGCTGGAGAGACCGGAAGAATGGCAGCAATCAAGAGATTAAGTGATGAGCCCTACCGTGTAGAGTTCATCTCTGTACCGGTAAATGAAGTAGCAAACCATGAGAAAACCGTTCCGATGAACTGGATCACTCCGGATGGACATGATGTTACGGAAGAATTGATTGCTTATATGAAGCCTCTGATTCAGGGCGAGACAAATGTAAAATATGCAAACGGTTTACCGCTTCAGATCAAGCTCTACTAGAAATTCGTAGAAGCAGCAAATAGGATCATTATAAACATACGACTCATGGCTTTCACGTAGGTTATGTAAAGGATAAGGAAGGACCACATGCATCCCATATCGGATCATCTCATACAGAGAGAATATCCGGTGAGGGATGTATGTGGTCCTTCCTTGTAATATGAAAATTCCAATTATAAAAATCGGATAAATATCTATCTACCAGAATAGATGATCACCTAATTTTACACTGTTTTTCTTATTGTCATAACCCTTTTTAACGGCGGACTTATAAGCATGGAAATATAACCTCGAACCGATGTTATTGGAGCCCTCGAGAGCAGCCTTCGCTGCTTTGATGGACAGCTTCTGGGAAGATGAGCTGTAGTTACTGTAATTTGTTAACTGCTTTGACAGAGAGCCGCTCCTTGCCACAGAAAATTGTCCTGCTTGATAGATTACCGACTTAATCGTTCCTCCGTATTTAGGGGAGCTGACACGGTTTAGGACAACATTTGCAACAGCCAGCTTTCCTTCGTAGCTCTGAGAGCCGGCCTCAGCATGAACAAGGCATGCTAATAGCTTCAGATCGTCCTGTGAGTAGTTAACACTTTCCTGTTGCTTGATTTCAGTTTCTTTTTTAGCAAGCTCCTCTGCTTGAAGCTTTAAAAGTTCTGCCTCTTCTTCCTTAGATACTGCATCCTTAAAATCCACGATGAGGTCCGTGAATTCACGAGTTACATACCCTTGAGTCTTATCCTCGGGAATATTGATCTTAATCCAGTCATCCTTGGTCTCTAATACCGGATAGATTTCATTAAGATAAATTACAGCGACCCTGGGAGCGTCGATGTCTGCCTTTTCACGGACATTAAGTCCTTCGACAGAGACGAGTATACTGAGCTCACCATATTTCTCAACTAATACCTCATCTGGAATTCCGGTCTGAATATATTCTGATTTTACATAACCCTTAACACTTCCTGATTCAACGCGGTACCAATCACCGACGGTTTCTTTGATTTCTACGGCTGAATCCTTATAGAGCTTACCAAGTATCTCACCGTCCGTTGAGGCTTCGCCTCTGATATTTACAAAATTAGCAGCGGTTGAGATGCCGATATCCCCATAAAGTGGTTTTTTCTCTTCAGGTTCCTCCGTGGATTTGCTTTCGATATCTTTGGTGCTGACTGCTTCGCCGTCGGAAGGGGCTCCTGTATCTGTCCCTGCCTCCTCTGTCTGTATTTCCTGATCCATGTGCTCCATTGGTTCACTACTGTCATCCATTGATAGACTGGGATCCATCCAGATCAGAGTATCAGAGCTGCTCTCATAGGAAAAGGATGCAAGTTCCTCTTTCTCGGTTACAGCGGCTGCAGTCTCGTTTGAAATGGTGACACTCTGAGCAGCGGTCTCATTGGAAGCATCTTCTTTTATATTAGAAGTATTCGGTACATGGAATAGTGCGGATAAACAGAAGACGGATAAAAAAACAATCATGGATATAAGAGCTCTTTTATTTTTATTCATTCCTTTTCCCTCTACATAGTCTGTCACAAACGAAAATCAATTAGGGTAATGGCCTGCGTTTGCTTTATTTTCTAACCATTATACAGGAAAAAAAGGGGGAAAGCAACTGTTTTACTCTGTAATTGGGGATGATTGACAATAATATGCATTATAAGTAATAAAAATGCGCTTTATCGACTAATAAATGGTAAACAGGGTAAAAAATAACTCCAAGATCTTTATGTTCTAAAGATCCTGGAGTACTGTTTTTGGCCCGTTTATTTGTCCTTTTGTAAAACATCATTAATCTTATTCTGTATGGTGGAGGAAACCAATTCGGCAATCTCCGTTGACTTTAAGTCCTTATAATCCTCGTAGTAAAGAGGCTTCAGATAATGAATTTGAACCGTTAGCTTTCGCAGTGAATTTGTATCAAAGGGTTTAAAGGAATCGATTAAGGCTACGGGTACGATAGGACATTTTGCATTGGTTGCGCTCTTAAAGCTTCCACCCTTGAATTCCAGGAGATTATTACCGTTGCGGGATCTGGTGCCTTCTGCAAAAATAAGAAAATTCTCACCGGTTTTAACGCGCCTTGTCATATTCATAATAACCTGCATGGATTGCCGGATATCCTCACGATCAATAATTTCAGCCTGTAATAGCTGTATCACCTGCTTCAATAGTATGGTGTCTTTGACTTCTTTCTTCATCACCGTTACAAAAGGGCGTTCATGGGTCTCCAAAAAAGCGAGAGCATCATATAAACCCTGATGATTGGGGAACATAATATAGCCTGATTTTTCCGGAAGATTTTCAAGTCCATGACATTCTATTGTAACACGACCCCGTCGATTAACAATGGGTACTATCTTATGAAGAAATGCATAACGGGTAGCCGCATCGTATTTTTCGATATTGCATAGCTGATTAATACGAAACAGCCAGTAAGGAAGACTGAATAAATTACGCAGAACCATAAATGCGATACGTATCATGAAAAAACTCCTTCCGTAAAGGTTTAGATAATATCATAACCCTTCAGCATCTTAGCACGGCTGGGATGTCTTAGCTTACGGAGAGCCTTCGCCTCAATCTGACGAATACGCTCACGGGTAACATTGAATTCCTTACCCACCTCTTCCAATGTACGGCTTCTTCCATCTTTTAATCCAAAGCGCAAAACTAATACGCGTTGTTCTCTGTCTGTTAGTGTATCCAGTAATTTTGCAATCTGATCCTTAAGGATGGAATAAGAGGCCGCATCCTCAGGGCCCATCATGGATTCGTCACTAATAAAATCACCTAAATGACTGTCATCCTCTTCACCGATGGGAGTATCTAAGGAAATCGGGTCTGCCGATACCTTGAGAATCTCTCGTACCTTTTCAATGGGTAAATTCATTGCATCCGCAAGCTCCTGCTCGGTTGGTTCTCTTCCTAAATCCTGAAGTAGGTTACGTGATACGCGGTAGGTTTTATTGATAACCTCTGACATATGTACCGGAATACGAATGGTTCTGGATTGGTCCGCAATGGATCTTGTGATTGCTTGACGAATCCACCAGGTAGCATAGGTACTGAATTTGTAGCCCTTGGTATAATCAAACTTTTCTACGGCTTTAATTAATCCCAGATTTCCCTCTTGAATCAAATCCAGAAAGGAAAGGCCTCTGCCCACATAGCGTTTTGCTATGCTGACAACCAGTCTTAGATTGGATTCTGCCAAGAGCTGCTTTGCGAAGTCATCACCATCCACAATTTTCTTTGCTAGTTCCACCTCATCTGCCATGGAAAGAAGTGGGTAATTACCGATTTCCTTCAGATAAAGGTGCACCGGGTCGTCTGACATGGAATAGGAGGAACTCGTAAGAGCCTCTACCTCAGACTGTGCATCCTCGGAATCATCGTCAAGTTCTAATAAGATCTCATCGGTGGGCTCTTCCTCTTCATTGTTACTAAGGACAACAATATTATATGCCTCAAGTCTTTCATAAATCTTATCAATCTGATTATTATCTAGATTTAATTCGCTTATAAGCGTATGGACCTTATCTGCTTCCAATATGCCTTTTTGACGGTTGGCAAAAGCGATAAGCTCGCGAAACTTGTCCTCTAACACATCATGTGTTGTTTGATCATTCATGTTAGTTCCTCCATTGGATATAAAAAATTGCATAACCAACATTATATCATATAATATGAAATAAGAAAACAAAAATGTTTATACAATATGATAAAATACTTCAAAAACCTTATTTATGTATGGATAAGTTTCCTTAAATGGTTTATCATACTAGTATGAATTTATAAAAAGCATAAATTCATACTTATAAGTTTGTGCCTGCGTCTTCCTCGGCACAAACTATCTTCAGGGAAGATTTTCATTAAATCCTATTCACATGGTAAGAACTATGAAGGCGCAAGACGGTGTGTCCTCCTTGTTCTTACAACTTCATAAAGACTAACGAAGGTGGACCTACATATATAATAAGGCTAGAAAGGTAATGGTATAAAGAAATGACAGAAGATAAGGGATCAAATAAGTACAGCCAGGATCGGCTTGGGACAAAAAAAATCGGAACACTGTTGATGGAATTTTCTATACCGGCAACGATTGGTATGCTGGTAAATGCATTGTATAACATTGTTGATCGTATCTTTATCGGTAATGCGAAGGATCTTCAGTCTTTGGGGCTTACAGCATTAACCGTATCCTTTCCGATCATGATGATTATGATGGGCCTGGCATTAATGTTTGGTGCCGGAGGAGCCTCTCTTTTTTCGATCAAGCTGGGAGAAAAGGATAGGGACGGAGCAGAGAAAATACTCGGTAACTCCATAGCCTTGATATTTATTACCTCATTCTTATTCATGGTGATCGCACTTTTGAACCTGGAGGATTTACTTCGACTATTCGGAGCCAGTGAGGAAAGCATGCCTTTTGCTCTGGAATATATGAGAATTATATTATATGCCTCCGTGCTGCAGGGGCCATCGGTTGGTATGAACCACTTTATGAGGGCGGACGGCAGCCCGAAATCAGCGATGATTTCTATGTTTATCGGAGCCGGCTTTAATATTGTATTTGACTATGTATTCATTTTTATCTTCGGCTGGGGAATGACCGGAGCTGCCTTGGCAACGATCGGAGGGCAGGGGCTTTCTGCTATATGGGGCATTTCCTACTTTATAACAAGGCGTAGTAATATGAAGCTTCGCATAAAGAACCTGAGCTTATCCCCCTCGATTGTCGGAAGGACTATATTGGCCGGATTGCCCTCCTTTGCAAATCAGATCAGCGGAAGCCTTCTCAGTCTGATTTTAAATAATCGACTTGGATATTATGGAGGTGATGTGGCAATCGGCGGTATGGGAGCGATTAATAGCCTTCAGACTCTGTTGGTACTCCCCACCATCGGCATCAGCCATGGCGCTCAGCCGATCATTGGTTATAATCGAGGAGCAAGAAATTATCATAGAATAAGAGAGACACTTGGCAAAGCAATATTGGTTGCAACAAGTGTTGCGTTGCTTGGCTTTGTGGTGACTAGAATTTTCCCCGGTGCTTTGATTAGTGCTTTTGGTAAGGAAGAAGCGTTTCGCGAATTTGGTGCCTCTGCGATCAAAATTGTGATGCTGTTACTTCCTGTTATGGGGGTACAGATTATTGGTTCCTTGTATTTTCAGGCAGTTGGAAGACCAAAGATATCACTTTTATTAACCCTGTCCAGGCAGGTTCTGTTATTGATACCTACCATATTAATTATGTCAAATCTATTCGGGCTGCAGGGAATCCTATGGGCGGTGCCGATTTCTGATTTTCTGGCCTTTGCATTAACAGCAGGGTTTCTATTAGTCGAGATCAGGCGATTGAACCGACTGATCAGAGAGCAGGAGTGAAGGAGAGAGCGATAAGATATGCATATATAGATTGATAGAAAGGGGGATTCTATGAAAAATCAGAGATAGTGCTATTGTCCTTATGCAGCCTTTTGCTTGGTCTGGTGTTGGGGTTTCTGCTGGCACCCATAAGGAAGGGTATCGAGATTGGTAACAATAGCGGGAACACGACGAATAATAATTACGGGACGGAAGAGCTAGAGGAGTACTTATAATAAGCATCCTAATGAATAGGAAGAGAGCCGGTTATTAAACCGGCCCTCTTCCTTCTATTTTATATCCAATTTGGAGAAGAATATAGCTACTGAATACCCGGGATCTTAGGTAACTCATCAAAGCCCTTCTTAAGATCCTCGTCGGTGGGGATATAATCTGACATGCTGCCATTTAGATAAGCATTATAAGCGGTCATATCAAAATATCCTGTTCCGGTCAAGCCAAACAGTATGGTCTTGGCCTCTCCGGTCTCCTTGCATTTTAGTGCTTCGTCAATGGCTGCTCGGATTGCATGGGCGGATTCGGGAGCCGGTAATATGGTCTCCTGTTTGGCGAAGAATACCGCCGCTTCGAATACCTTAGTCTGCTCCACCGCGATAGCTTCCATATACCCATCAGCATATAGCTTTGATAGGATGGGTGCCATACCGTGATATCGTAAGCCGCCGGCATGATTAGCCGAGGGCATAAAGCTGCTTCCAAGAGTGTACATTTTAGCGAGAGGAGTTACTTTACCGGTATCACAGAAATCATAGGCATACCTTCCGCGAGTAAAGGAGGGACAGGAGGCGGGTTCGACGGCAATGATTCTTGGATTAGCACGGCCAAGGAGCTTATCCTGCATAAAGGGGGCAATCAATCCGCCAAGATTGGAGCCGCCACCGGCACAACCAATCACGATGTCCGGATATTCGTCCAACATCTCCATGGCAAGCTTCGATTCCAGACCGATAATGGATTGGTGAAGTAAAACCTGATTAAGCACCGAGCCGAGTACATAGCGGCTACCCGGTGTCGTCACTGCCTTTTCGACCGCCTCTGAGATTGCACATCCGAGACTCCCGCCGGTGGTAGGATCCAGGGATAAAATTCTTCTACCGACCTCAGTTGTGTCACTGGGACTTGGAATAATGTTAGCATCAAAGGTTTGCATGACAGATTTTCGGAAGGGCTTCTGCTCATAGGACACCTTAACCATGAATACAGTAAGTGGGATATTATAATAGGAGCAAGCCTCTGACAAAGCGGTTCCCCACTGACCGGCACCGGTTTCGGTTGTTAAGCTGGTAAGCCCCTGCTCCTTCGCATAATAAGCCTGGGCGATAGCGGAATTGAGCTTATGGCTTCCGGAGGTGTTATTTCCTTCAAATTTAAAATATATCTTCGCAGGTGTACCAAGAGCCTTTTCCAAATGATAGGCTCGGATGAGGGGGGAAGGTCGATACATCTTATAAAAATCCTGTATCTCTTCCGGGATATCAAAATATCTTGTGGTATTATCCATTTCTTGCTGTGCCAGCTTTTCGCAAAATACGGGATATAATTCTTCTACCCTGGCTGGTTGTAGAGTCCCCGGATTTAAGATCGGAGCAGGAAGCTCCTTCATATCTGCTCTCAGATTGTACCACTGCTTTGGCATCTGATCCTCGGTAAGATAAAGTCTGTGTGGAATTTTCTTTGCCATTGTAGGTCTCCTTTCAATTTGATAATTCGTTGTGATAGCCACCCCTTTGCAGCGCTCCTGCAAGAGAGGTTGCTAGATTTACACCACAAAAGGGTATAAAAAAAGCTCCTGTCTCAGTTCTTCTACTGGGACAAAAGCAATCATAAGCTTCTGCGGTACCACCCGGTTTGGTGCAATGCACCCTCTCATTTTTGTATACCTTCATATACACTTCTTTGTTAACGGATGAAGTTTCCGTTGGGCATTACTGGATAGCTGACTATCGTTCTTCCCACCCTCGTAAGCCCATTCAATATCGAATTACTGCCACAGTCCCACCCTCTGTAGCTCTCTGGAAGTAATGAGCGATATTTACTCTTCTTACTCATCGGTTTGTTATAATTATGTATTTTTCATAAGTATAACCATAGTTTTCCCAAATGTCAACTGTATATTTATAAAAAAATATGATTATTATTAAAATTATTTATTAAAAAAGTAAATGGGTGTCTGGTTCCGAAGTAAACCAGCTCCATGAACGTGTTTTAGGGTTGTTATTATCGTGGGTGGAAAGTTTCTCTATGTGATTTTACCGAAAATGAATAAGTGGGGATGGAAGGAATGGATTTTATAGGTGTAGGTGTTCTTGCTTCTTCTATAATATAGGGGTTGCCCTGAACGGACAACCCCTATCTATTTCGTTGCTCTGCTTGGAGGCTTTCATACCTCTGCTTTTGCGATATTGGACCATTTATTTATATTGCTCTAAGCTTTTGATCAGCTCCTGCTTGACCTTATCTCTTAGATGGGGAGGGCTCTGGACTTTGGCTCCGGAACCATATTGCATAATCCAACGAATCAGCTCGTCCGTTACTGCAGTTTCCCGTATGAATTGAATTCCTGTCTCCGTTGCCACGATCTCATCGGCAAGGTCGGCCTCATATTCCTGAATGTATTTTGCCGTTGGACCGTCAAAGGCGATAATAATCTGCTCCACAACCTTACCGGAGAGATGAATGAACTTACTTCGTACCTTCTTATGGTAATAATCGGAGGGAATGAGAAAGGTATCTTCGAGGGGAGTAATTGCTTTAATTCTGGATACCCTAAAATCACGGATATCATTCCTTAGCTCACAATAGCCGACGACGCATAAGGCGCCGTCATTAATCATCAGTTCATAGGGATGGATAATTCGGATGGTATCCTCGTCACCACCAAAGCTATGATAGATAATACGTACCTTATTCTTGTTACGAATTGCTGTTTGAAGGCGATCTTCAATCTCCGGATTAACCACATCATTGATATAATCATTGGTATTTATGGTTACTAATCCTTTAAAGTGCTTTATAAACTCACGGTTCAGATTTGTTGTGTTGTCAAGTAGCTTATGTATCAGCTCCTGTGCCGACTTACCCATGGTCATATATTGGTAAGGCTTCAGTAATTCCAATAGGAAGGCCAGAGAGATCAGCTCCGGTGAGGTAAAGGTTATATCCCGAAGTCGGAACTTGTCCGCCGTATAATAGGTTTTACCGTTACGCTCCTCCTCGGATATAAAACAGATACTGGACAAACTGTCAATATCCCGGCCAATGGTCTTCTTATCTACGATCACATCCCATTTCTCCAGAGAAGCATGGATGTCACTGATGGTATATCCTCTCTTGTTTTCCGAGAGTAATAATAAGATAAATATTTGACGTTCTGTCTGAGCCATATCCTTCATCGTTCTACCTCATTTCATCCTTTTAATCTAGCTTTTAATTTCAGATTAATAATATAGGGGCCTCGGAACTGCTC
>JAEYXC010000391.1 GCA_023428655.1 Bacillota bacterium
GTTTTGCATATGGTCATAAGGAGAATGGTGCTGTATTCTCTCATATGGTGGTAATGTATGCCAATGCTCTTTATCAGCGGGGCTTTGTCAAGGAAGGCTTTAAGGCAATCAATTCCTTGTATCGTCATTGCAGTAATTTTGAACGGAGCCGTATCTATCCTGGTATCCCGGAATACATAGGAGATAATGGCAGGGGTCTATATCATTATCTTACCGGCTCAGCGAGCTGGATGCTATTAACAGTATTAACGGAGATGTTCGGTGTGAAAGGGGTAATGGGTAATCTTTGTATCGAGCCTAAGCTTTTATTGGAGCAATTTGATTCAGACCATAGAGCCTGTGTATCACTTAACTTCGCCGGTCGTAAGCTTATGGTTTGTTATGAGAACCTGTCACGGAAGGAGTACGGAGCGTATCAGCTTGGCAAGGTCCATATGAACGGTACCTTATATGAGGCGGAGGGAGGTTCCTGTATTATTAACCGACAGAGTATTGAAGCGCTGGAGGAGAATAAGGAGCATAGAATCTTGGTTGAATTAATATAAGGGGAAAGGAAGTATTTGATGAAGAGAGAATATATTGATGTATCCTCCTATCAGGGGGAGGGCTATCTTCCGATGATTGATTTTGAGGCCTGGAGAGTAGCAATGTTGCGGTATTGTGAGGAGTTAGAGGTTCCGAATCTAACGAACATGCAAAAGCATAATGAGACGGATGAGGTATTTGTGCTTTTAGAGGGAAACTGTACCCTGTTTACCGGAGGGAAGGGTGATTCGATTGATGAATTGGATGCAATTGCGATGAAACCCCTGCAGCTCTATAATGTGAAACAGGGAGTATGGCATACCCATACCCTTGACAAGGCGGCGTCGGTTCTAATTGTTGAGAATAGGAATACCTGTGACAGTAATTCACCAAAGGCAATACTGACTAAATCACAGCTGGAACAGATTAGAACGCTTTACGAAGAAAGAGCTTGAGGAAATATGATTGTAATTCAGGATCAATAATGTATTGCGGATAAATTTTATAAGAGTAGGGCGGGAGCACTCGAATTAGGTGCTCCCGTCCTACTTTTTCTATTATTTGGAGAAAGCTCGCAAAGTATACCTTCAATTGCTTTCTTCCTTATCTCTGTGGCTGGAGGAGCCAAGGAATATGGAGACTTATTCGGGTGTCGTGAGTATAGTGTGACTTCCAAATTGTACAATTGACAATCGACGAAACATTATATATATTGAAAGCTGTGGGATTACACGAAAAGGGATTATATGGAAGGAAATTGGAGGAATTAGAGTGAAGGACAGGACGCAAAGGTTTATCATACATTGGAAAAGCATACAAAGCATACCGGCATATCTGTTTTTGATCTACTTTACATATATAATAATTACCTATGTACGTCAGAGCAAGGAGACAGTTGCACCATCTGCAATCTGTTTTAGCCTGATATGGCTTATATTAACCTTTCTGGCTATGCTGGAGCTGCCGCAAGCGAAGGACTTTTTTGTAAAGCATGGGAAGTGGTTTAGGGGGACCCTCTTACTGCTTCAGCCCATTCTCTCCTTCTTGATGATTGAGATAATGATGAGTAATTATAATGCAAAGATGCTAAAGGAATACTGGAGTTATAATATAATCTGGTATTCTGTCATTGTTTATTTGCTCTTTGTTCTATTACGGAATACCAAACAGACAATCCTGCTATCGAATCTTCTGATTTATCTGGCCGGAGTGATTAATTATCTGGTTTATCTATTTCGAGGGAACCCAATTATCCCAAGTGATTTATTGGCATGGCAGACCGGTATGAGCGTGGCATCCAATTACCGGGTGAGCTTTAGTACAGGCTTTATACTCGCTACAATTCTTATGTATGCTGTTCTAGTTCTGGCCGGTAAGCTTGGAGAGGGACGGGGAAGGATATCAATCATCAACCGTATGGCAGGTGTTCTTATCTATTCCATGTTTATTACAGCTACTATATTTTGCTTCTTTCATACGGATCTCATTCAGACCAAAATAAAGGTGATTGACTATTTCGCACCTAAATTTACATATCGTACCTATGGAACAGCCTTTGGTTATGTAGCAAATGTGGAGGCCATGGAGGTTGAGGAGCCAATCGGATATTCTGTAACTGAGGTTGAGGAGCTCCTGCTGGCAGCAAAGGACAATCCCATCTTGACGGAGGGGACTGAGACCAAACCCAATATTATTGCAATCATGAATGAGGCCTTCTCCGATCCTCGTATGCTTGGAAATTATGAGACGAATCGGAGTTACCTGCCCAATATCGATGCGCTGAAGGAGAATACGACCAAGGGTACCTTGTATGTATCGGTATTTGGCGGTGCCACCAGTAATACAGAGTATGAATTCCTGACGGGTAATAGTATGGCAGTAATGCCTAAAAATAGTGTTCCCTATCAGCAGTTTGTTACAGATGCCACTGATTCTCTGGCGGCCACCTTGAAGGACCAGGGCTATTATAATATCGCCATACATCCTTATGGGTCGAGTGGATATAAAAGGGATTTGGTTTATCCCCTTTTGGGCTTTGATGAATTCCTATCAATAGAGGATTTTAAAAGACCTCATTATATTCGTTCTTATATCAGTGATCATGACAGTTTTCAGAAAATTATCGAGCAATATGAAAGTAAGGGGGATCAGCCCCTGTTCATCTTTAATGTGACGATGCAAAATCATGGGGGATATTCCGGAGAACAGATTTTTCAGGAAGAGGAGACGGTCCGGTTTACACAGCTGACCGGCTACGAGGAGGTTGAGCAATATCTGAGTCTCCTTCGGGAAACGGACAGAGCCTTTCAAGCCTTGGTCGATTACTTCACCGAGGTGGAGGAGCCGACAATCATCCTCATGTTTGGAGACCACCAGCCGGTGGCTTATTCCGAGCTTCATAATCTGTCGCTGGATAAGCAGGATACCTCCATGACCGAGCTGGATCAGCCCAGATACCGAGTTCCGTTTATATTGTGGGCAAATTACGATATTTCCGAGGATGATGTGGATAACATCAGTGCAAATTACTTATCCTCATACCTATTGAAAACCGCAGGCCTTCCGGGAACAGCCTATCATGAATATTTGCTAAAGCTGCAAAAGGCTGTCCCCGTTATTAATGCACATTTTTATATTACTAAGGAGGGAGAAAGCTACTCCCTTTCGGAAGCATCCGAGTATTTGGAACTGATACGTCAATATCAGTACATAGGCTATAATAATGCCCTCGATAAGGGGAATAAGCTGTGGGAGTATTATTTGCGTAATTAAAATGGAAGTGGAGAGGATCATTTTATATCCTGTCTAGGCACAAATTCTTGTGATATCCTCCTGTCCCATGGATTCCTTCTCTAAAAGCTCCTTGGTAAGCTCCTCAAGACATGAGAGATTATTTTGAATGAGGTCCTTGGTTTCCTCATACAGAATATTCATGTGTTCTCTGCATTTTGCAACAAGCTTTTCATCCTGACCTTCATGAAAGATGTCCAGACTGAATAAGCCCATTTCCTCGTCCATACCGAATTTGTTAATATAATCCACCATGTATTGGGAAGCCTTCTGGATGTCATTGCTTGCACCTGTGGTAATTTCCTCAGAACCAAAAATAAGCTCCTCCGCAATTCTTCCGGCTAAAAGTACCTGTATATTGGCCTTCAGCTGTCTCTTGTTTTGAAACATGCTGTCCTTAGGTATGCTGAGATTAAAGCCACCGGCACCGCGGACACTGGGGATGATTGTCACCTTGGAGATGTAATGCTCCGGCAGAAGAAGGGTGGTAACCAGAGCATGACCTGCTTCGTGGTAGGCTGTGATTTTGCGATCCAACTCAGAGATATAGCTTCGATCCTGCTTTGGAGCCCCGGCTATGACCGTGTAGAAGGCTTTGTCAATATGATCCTTGCGAATTACAGTATCCTTATCATTCGCTGCATTGATTGCTGCTTCATTGAGCAGGTTCTCAAGCATAGCTCCGCTAAAGCAAACGGTGGATTTGGATAGGCTCTCCAGATTGACATCATCCGCAAGGGGTTTTTTTCTTGCATGCAGGGACAGAATCTGCTGCCTTGCGTTCACATCGGGAAGACCTATTTCGATATGTCGATCGAAGCGACCGGGTCGAAGCAAAGCTTCATCCAGTGTATCAAGACGATTGGTAGCACCGATGACGATGATACCTTGATTGTCATGGAAGCCGGACATTTCTGTCAGCAGAGCATTCAAGGTCTGGTCACGCTCATCGTTGCTGGCTGAGACATTTCTGGCTCTTTTCTTGCCGATGGCATCGATTTCATCGATAAAGATAACTGCTCGCTCACTTTTTTTGGCCTTATTAAAAAGGTTTCGAATACGACTGGCACCTACTCCAACATACATCTGGACAAAATCAGAACCGCTCATGGCATAGAAGGGGACGTTGGCTTCACCTGCTATAGCCTTGGCCATTAAGGTTTTACCGGTACCTGGAGGGCCGTAAAGCAACAAGCCTTTTGGCATTCGAGCTCCGACGGTGGAATATTTATCCGGATCCTTAATAAAGTCAATAATATCCTCCACCATAGATTTAGCCTCGGTATTTCCGGCTACACAGGCGAGTGTAACTGAAGAGGGAGCGTCCTTTGAACCAAGTTTTTTCTTGTTCGAATTCTTAATCAGATTGTTCGAGCTACCGCCACCGCGGACTAACAGAAGAATGCCTCCGATAACCAACCCGATCAGAAGTACCTTTAACAAGGTAATCAAGGGATTTTCCGTTCCATAGCTGACAGTAACTTCGTTCAATAGAAGCTCTTCGGTGAAGTTCTCAGTCTTGGGGTTTGGCACAGTATATGAGACATTGGGTTCTGAGGTTAGCTTGGCCTTAAAGGAATTGGTATCCTGACTAAAAATGATTTCCTGAACCTGTCCTTCCTCCATGGCTTGAAGAAATTCAGGATAGGTCATATCCTCTGTTACTGATGTGTTATATTTACCGATTAGAAAAATTGCGAGTGCAAGAATGGTGCCGGTAAATAGTAACATATATATTTTTTTCATATTATTACCTCCGAAAAGTAAAAGGTTTACAAATCCTATGGTTCTATTCTAGCATATATCGTTAAAAATTCTAGAAATAAATAATGGAAGGTCTTCCTTTTGGTGCCTCACCGGACCCCCCTTTTGATGGGGAGATTCGGCGTTTAGAGCACCTATCTCTTTTCTATGTCAACCAGTTTATAATTTTTTAATAATTAACTTGAAAAAATGATCCGACAGGGATAATATTGTCTATTGGAGAGTTAAAATAAGCTTTGAGGGCATTTTTTGGAGGCATGAGTTATGGAAAAATTAAAGCCTAAGTTGTTTTCGGTCATGAAAACCTACACGAGGGATCAGTTTGTTAAGGATGTAATTGCCGGGATTATCGTAGCAATTATTGCCTTACCTTTATCCATCGCACTGGCACTGGCATCGGGTGTTACACCCGAGAGGGGGTTATACACGGCCATTGTCGCCGGTTTTGTGATATCCTTTTTCGGAGGGAGTCGTGTTCAGATTTCGGGTCCTACGGCTGCCTTTGCCACAATCGTTGCAGGGATTGTAGCGAAAAACGGTATGGAAGGTCTGGCTGTTGCCACTATGATGGCAGGGATTCTATTGATAGTCATGGGGTTATTGAAGTTCGGAAGACTATTAAAATTTATCCCCTACACAATAACTACCGGCTTCACCCTTGGTATTGCAGTTACGATTTTTATCGGACAGATTAAAGATTTTTTGGGATTAACCATTACAACCAAGCCGGTAGAAACAATGGAGAAATTAATTGCCTGTGTCGAAGCAATCACAACAATTAACCCCCAGGCACTTCTGGTCGGCGCCCTGTCGCTGGTAATTCTTGTGGTTTGGCCCAGGATCAATCGTAAGCTTCCGGCTTCTTTGGTAGCGGTTATTATTGCAGCGGCTATCGTAAAGCTTTTCAATTTTGAGGTCAATACCATAGGGAGCTTGTATGAGATTTCATCGAAGCCCCCGACCTTTCATATGCCGAATATCAGTATATCCATGATTCGTTCCATGGTACCTGATGCCATTACCATTGCTGTGCTTGCAGGAGTAGAATCGCTGTTATCCTGCGTGGTTGCGGATGGTATGATCGGTAGCAAGCATCGTTCGAATATGGAATTAGTCGCACAGGGAGCCGGTAATATCTTATCCAGCCTATTTGGCGGGATTCCTGCTACCGGTGCAATTGCCAGAACAGCTGCCAATGTGAAGAACGGGGGACGTACCCCGATTGCAGGAATGGTTCACGCTGTAACACTGTTATTAATTCTGGTGGTGCTTATGCCCTATGCTGCTTTGATTCCCATGCCTACCATCGCAGCAATCCTGTTTATGGTAGCTTATAACATGAGTGAATGGAGGGAGTTCATCGAGCTGGTGAAGAAGTCTCCCAAAAGCGATATATTAGTATTGATTTCTACCTTTGCACTTACAGTAATCTTTGATTTGGTAGTTGCAATTGAGATAGGAATCTTGATGGCAGCCATCTTATTTGTTAAGAGAATGGCAGATGTTGCGGGAGTTCAAAGCTGGACTTACTTGGGAGAGGATACCGCAGAAGAGGATATGAATGATCCTGATAATATCCGGATGAAAAAGGTACCGAAGGATACCCTGGTATATGAGATCCACGGACCGATGTTCTTTGGGGCTGCGGATAAATTTCTGGATATTTCCTTGGATTCTCATGTACGAGTTGTGATTCTTCGTATGGGAAGCGTGCCTGCAATGGATGTAAATGCACTGCATGTATTAACTCATGTATTGAAATCCTGTCAGAAGAGGCATATCACCCTGCTGTTATCCCATGTTCAGGAGCAACCGTTAAAAATGATGCAAAAGGCAGGCTTTGATCAGTCCGTCGGTGTAGAGAATTTTTGTGTCAATATCGATGAGGCATTGGAGAGAGCAAGGCAGATACAGAGTATAGCAAGAAGCTAAGTGAGTTAATAATGAAAGCAAATGCATAAGAATAAGCTAAACTCCGGGTCATTGATCCGGGGTTTATTCTATAATAAACTTTCTGAAATTAACAAAATTGAAAGCTTAAAGATAATAACTTGACACAATGCTGTCAGGTTATCGTCGGTATAATACTATCATATCCGTTGTGAGGATACCACGGTGGTAAGCACCGAGGGATATCATTTAAGGATAAACTTAAGGAGTATGAATGGTAACCGGGAGTATTTATGCAGGGAGGTGGAGAAGTTGGCGGAAGCATTAAAGGATATTTATACATTGGAATTCTTAGTGGAGTTTTCCAGGAAAGTGAAGTCAGTATACCCGAATTTTCAGGAGGATCAATTTATCACATCGATTATGGATGAAACCTGGGACGGGCTGGCCCTTAAGGCTCGTATGCGGCGAATTTCAGAAAGACTTGGGGATTATTTACCCAACAATTATGAGGCAGCTCTGGAGGTGTTATTTGCCATTTCTGATGATTGTAGCGGGTTTCCCTACCTTTTCTTTCCTGATTTTGTGGCTGTATACGGGAGGGAGGATAAGCATTGGGAGCTTTCAATGAAAGCCCTAGAGAATTTTACACAGAAATCATCGTCTGAATTTGCTATCAGGCCATTTTTATTACAGGATCCGGAGCGGGTAATGAAGTATATGATGGGCTGGGCAAGGAACACGAATGAACATGTGCGAAGGTTTGCCAGTGAAGGCTGCCGTCCTCGACTTCCTTGGGGGGAGGCGTTACCGATGTTTAAGAAGGATCCAACCCCGGTTTTAGCTGTGCTAGAGCTTCTTAAAGAGGATCCCTCCCTATATGTTCGCAAAAGTGTTGCCAATAACCTCAATGATATAGGGAAGGATCATGCTGCTCTGGTACTGGAGACAGCGCGTCGCTGGTCAGGCAGGAATCCCGGTACGGATTGGATTATTCGACATGGGTGTCGAACCTTAATCAGAAATGCAGATCCTGACGCCTTGGAGATATTCGGTTATGCGAGGGAGATGTTACTTGCCACCCGCGCTACGATTTTAGCGCAGCCGTCCGTATTGAGCATTGGTGATCAGTGTGAACTCCAATATAGCATTGAGGTTCGCCAAGGGGAGCCTGTCCATCTTCGGATTGAATATGGCATTGACTTTGTTAAGGCAAAGGGGCGGATATCTCGTAAGCTGTTTCTGCTCTCGGATAAAACGGTTTCCGGTGGTGCGCATCTGACAGGGAAAAGGCTTCACATCTGGGCTGATTTGACAACACGACGCCATTACCCGGGGGATCATCGACTGATTCTATTGGTGAATGGACAGGAGGTAGCTCACACCGTAATAGAGCTACAAGCACAGCCAGGACAAGGTAATCAAGACAATGAAGGATAGCAACGAAATATTACAAAAATTATAAAATTATGTAAAAATGATTGCTTTTTTATGTTTAAAGACTTAAGATATAGTTGATAATGGAGCGAGTGCAAAATGAGGCACGGTGCAATTACTACTAACATTCAGTCATTAGTAGCCATTTTTATTTTGGATGGAGGAGTCGATTTTGAAAGAAAAAATGAAAAAGGTCTTACAGAAGCTTTTGATCCAAATTCTTTATATTATCCTTTTTACATCCGTAAGTGTGCTTGCTGCAGTGCTGATATCACGGTATTTTGATATTTTGCTAAGAACCGTTGTCGTATATGAAGGCTTTTTCGTGGTATTGGTAGGAGCTCTTCTATCGCCAAGAGGAGTACGCTCGATTATTAATGTGAACGCCCTTGATCAACGACATGCGGACCAAATGATTCAACGTGATCTGGAGATCAATCGAATGGAGCAGGAACTGGAGCGAAGGGATCCGAATTATTACAAGAATTTCTTTCACCTGGTTAAGGAGGGTCCCCATAATTTTACCTTTATCATAACCGGTGGATTATTGATGATCTATGCAATGAATTATCTATAATATAAGTGCTCTGGAGGAAGCCCCGGGGTATTGATTACGAAAAGTCTGCGAAGCAGACTTTTTTGATTCATAAGCTAAGATCAGGTTAAATGCTTCTTGGCCCTTACGGTTACCTGCTTCATAAAAGTATTTGCCCAGCCCTAGGTGAAAATAAAACCGGATGATGGGAATGGCAATACGAAATCAATCTTAGAGGTTTAATATGTAAGCTTCGGTTGCATATAATGGATTAAGAGAATTGATAAGAGTAGGTCTTTATGGATAATGCAAAGCTTGAAAATGAGCTGAATCTTGCACTTGATGTATCGGAGGCGGAACGGGAAAAGGCAGTAAATCTAAATGTAGGCTTTACGCCGGATATGGACCTTTGGGAGTTGATTGTAAAATACAGCGGAAGTCTGGATCGTGTCAGGGAGGAGCTTCAGATATCAGCGGTAGAGCTGGCCAGCCAATATGCAATCCTGACCATTCCTGAATATTTGATCGGAAGATTAACGGAGTATGAAGAAATTGAGTATATAGAGAAGCCAAAGAGATTGTTCTTTGAAGTAAATGAAGGTCGTACGGCGTCTTGTATTAATCCCTTACAGACGGCAAATGTTAATTTATTTGGTGAAGGGGTGTTGGTAGCTATTATCGACTCAGGAATAGACTATTCTCACCCGGATTTTCGCAATGAGGACGGAACGACGAGAATAGAAGCAATTTGGGATCAGACCATACCGGGTAGCCCACCCCCCGGATATGATAGCGGTACCTTATACACCAGAGAGCGGATTAATGAGGCTCTAAAAATTCCGATGCCGGAGCGCATGGAGGTCGTCCCCAGTACGGATTTATCGGGGCACGGTACCCATGCTCCGTGTTCAAAAAATAAATAGAAATTGGTAGCATTGTTTTATGGGTATGAATCACTTATAATGAATCACAGATAACTTTTAGATGAATGAGTTAACTTACATAAAGGAAGGAATGATTATTATAAAAGCGTTAATGAGTAAACAGGTAAAGCTGCAGGATGACAATTTAAGACGGAGGGAAGCTGCTAATCGAGAGTACCTTATGAAATTAACTAATGAAAATCTTCTGATTAATTTTAAACTGGAGGCTGGTAGATATCCGGGAAGAAAGCTTGGAAGTGATGCCCACGGAGGATGGGAGGCTCCGGAATGTCAATTACGCGGACATTTTCTGGGGCATTGGCTGTCCGGGGCTGCAATGCATTATCATATGAGCGGTGACAGGGAATTAAAGGCGAAAGCGGATGTCATTATTGATGAGTTGGCGGAATGTCAGAATGATAATGGTGGTCAATGGGTGGGTCCGATTCCGGAGAAGTATCTTCATTGGATTGCGGTCGGAAAGCAGGTTTGGGCTCCTCAATATACACTCCATAAGGTTCTTATGGGACTGGTGGATATGTATCTATATGCTGAGAATCAGAAAGCACTGGAAATTGCAGACCGCTTTGCTGATTGGTTTGTAGAATGGAGTGCAGGGTTTAGCAGAGAAAAATTTGATGATATCCTTGATGTTGAGACTGGTGGAATGCTTGAGGTCTGGGTCGAGCTTCTTCGTATTACCGGAAAAGACAAATACAATAGGCTAATCGAACGTTATTACCGTGGCAGACTCTTCGATTCACTGCTGGCAGGGAAAGATCCTCTTACTAATATGCATGCCAATACGACCATACCGGAGGTCTTAGGCTGTGCCAGAGCCTTTGAAGTGACGGGGGAAGACAAATGGATGGAGATTGTAAAGGCATATTGGAAATGTGCTGTCACGGATAGAAGAGCTCTAGCGACCGGTGGACAAACCTCGGGTGAGGTTTGGATGCCTAAGGGGAAGATGAAAGCTAGATTGGGCGATAAAAATCAAGAGCATTGTACGGTATATAATATGATGCGATTGGCAGAATTCCTGTTCCGATATACAAAGGATCCTGCATATATGCAATATATCGAATACAATTTATATAACGGCATCATGGCACAGGCATATTATCAGGAGGAAACCTTAACCGGCGCTAAGCACGATTATCCCGCTACCGGATTGCTAACTTATTTTCTTCCGATGAAGGCCGGCTTACATAAGGATTGGAGTGGTGAGACTGATAGCTTTTTCTGTTGTCACGGCACTATGGTACAAGCAAATGCTGCTTTCAACAGAGGGATATATTATCAGGAGAATGAGGAGATATTTGTCTGCCAGTATTTTGCATCTGAGCTACAGACCAATATAGGAGGAGATGATATAGCGATTATTGGGAAGGAGGATAAAATGAGCGGAAGCATGATGAGCTCCTCCAATACCTCCGGCAGCCAAGAGATGAATGAAGAGACAATGCTGCACGAAAATATGCCAAGCTTTAAGAAATTTGACTATGTCGTACAATCAACCTCAGTAAAAACCTTTACCATTCATTTTCGAATTCCGGAATGGATTATGTCCGAAGCAATTATTTATGTTAACGGTTCGGTACATGGTAAAACCTCGGATGCGAACCATTTTTATAGCATAAAGAGAGCTTGGAAGGATGGAGATACCGTTACTATCCTGCTACCGATCGGACTTCGCTTTATACCACTTCCCGATGATAATGAAATGGGAGCCTTTCGATATGGTCCTGAGGTGTTAGCAGGGATTTGTGCGGAGGAACGATTGCTTTATGTAGACAGTGATGATATTGCTTCTGAAATCATGATGGAAAATGAACGTGAGTGGGGTAGGTGGCGCTACTTTTTCAAGACAGTGAACCAGAATCCGGTGATAGAATTCAGGAGGATAAGAGAAATCGGATATGAACCATTTCAAATTTATTTTAAAATTAAAAAACGTGTAAAGTAAATAACACAATGGAGGACATTATGTTGGATGTTCAAAAGAGACCCAGAGGTAATATGATCGGAATGGAGCGTATACCGGGAGCATTGATTATGTCCGTTCATGGGGGAAAAATGAAACTGGAGCCCAAAGCAGCGGATATTATACGTGTGGTATACACCCTTAAGGATACTTTTGCGGCAGAGGAGAAGCCGGGAATTATTCAAAAGGATGTGTTCGAGGACTGGGATTACAGCGAGACGGAAAAAGAAATCTCATTAATTACGAAACAAATTCGTCTGACGATTAACAAGGAAACGATGTCCTTTCGGTATTATGATTGTAATGGGAAGCTGCTTTTAAAGGAACGGGACTATGAAAGTAAATATTTAGAGGCATTTTCCGCCTATAAAACCATAATCGATGAGGATACCGTAGTTGAAAAGGTGGAAACTCCCGATGGGACGAAGGAAGTGGTTAAGGAAGCGAAAAGGGTCTTTGATCGGACCCTATATCGGACAAGATTAAACCTGGAGTGGCAACAGAATGAAGCATTATACGGATTGGGTCAGCACGAAGAGGGTGCTTTGGACCTAAGGGGGACCACTGTCTATCTGCATCAGGCGAACAAAAAGGTTGCGATTCCCTGCTTGGTATCCAGCTTAGGCTACGGTATCCTGGTGGATACCTATAGTCCCATGATTTTTAACGATACGGTGTTTGGTTCCTATCTTTATACAGAGGCTGACTACGAAATGGATTTTTATTTTATCTATGGCGGTAATATGGATGGGATAATTCGCGGGTATCGCCAGCTCACGGGGAAAGCAGTAATGCTACCGAAATGGACCTTTGGCTTTATACAATCACAGGAGCGATATGAAACTGGGCAGGAATTAATTGATGTGGTAAGGGAGTATAGGAATAGACGGATTGGCTTGGATTGTATTGTTTTGGACTGGTGCTCCTGGGAGGGCGAGTTATGGGGGCAGAAAACCTTTGATCGGGAACGATTCTCAAATCCATCGTCTATGATGGACCAGCTTCATGATGCACATACAAAGCTGATGATATCCGTATGGCCGAATATGAGCGAGGAATGTGATAATTTTAAGGAATTTCAGGATAGGGCATTACTCCTTCCGGGTAGTACGATCTATAATCCTTATGAGGAGGAAGGAAGAAAGCTATATTGGAAACAGGCGGAGGATGGGCTGTTTTGTCACGGGGTAGATGCATGGTGGTGTGATTCCAGTGAACCCTTTACCCCTGAGTGGAATTATATTGGACAACCGGAGGCAACTGCAATGTATTATGAATTTTATAATATCAGCAGTCAGCATATTCCTACTCAGCTTACGAATTCCTATGGTTTGTATCATGCAAGAGCTATGTATGAAGGACAGCGTGCTGCAACGAAGGAGAAGAGAGTCGTAAATCTGATCCGTAGCGGCTATACCGGTCAGCAAAGATATGGATCCATACTATGGTCCGGAGATATTTCTGCAAATTGGCTGACACTGAAACAACAAATAGCAGCCGGGCTTAATCTTTGCGTTAGTGGTCTTCCCTATTGGACGCTGGATATTGGAGCCTTTTTTGTAAAAAAAGGCATTCAATGGTTTTGGGATGGTGATTATGATAAGGGCAATGCGGATCCCAGCTATGTAGAGTTATTTACGAGATGGTACCAATTTGGTTGCTTTTTACCCATATTCCGTAGCCATGGTACTGATTTTCGAAGAGAATTATGGCATTTTGGTGATATGGGTGATATATTTTATGATACGCTCATCGCGTTTAATCAATTAAGGTACCGTCTGATGCCCTATCTATATTCCATGGCCGGTAAGGTGTGGAGGGAGGATTATACCATCCTTCGAATGCTTGCCTTTGATTATCCGGAGGATCCGATAGCAAGAGGAATTAAGGATCAATATCTGTTCGGTGAAAGTCTCTTGGTCTGTCCGGTGGTAGAGCCTATGTACTATGAGAGAGATGGGGTACCAGTGGTGGGGTCTTCAAAGACCAGAGAGGTATACCTTCCTAGCGGTGGCTGGTATGATTTTTGGACGAACCAGTTCTATGAAGGGGGACAAATCATAACAACCGCTGCACCGATTAATATAATTCCTTTGTTTGTCAAGGCAGGCAGTATATTACCTATGACACAATCCATGCAGTATGTGGATGAACTACCGGAGGCACCGATTGATTTGTATGTATATCCGGGTAAGGATTCTGAATTCGTATTGTATGAGGATGAAGGCAACAGCTATCGATACGAAGAAGGAGAATATACGTTAACTAGAATCAATTGGTTCGATCGGAAACAAGAATTGATTGTCCATGAGCCCAGCGGTCATTATGAGGGTATGGTGAAGGATAGAGAATACCGGATTCATATCATAAAAATCACTGAAATAAAACTATAATGCCAAAAAATAACATTCGCGATAAAGAGGCTAAGGAATTTTAGCGATTTATCGCGAATTTTTTAGTTGATTTAATCCGGTTACTTCGATATAATTTATAAAACGTTTTACCTAATTATAATGACATAATAAAAGGAGTTGTGTAAAATGAAAAAACAAGGATTTAATCCCTATCTTCCATCCTGGGAATATATTCCCGATGGGGAACCCTATGTATTCCAGGACAGAGTCTATGTATACGGCTCTCATGACCGTTTTAACGGGTATGCTTATTGCTTGAATGATTATGTATGCTGGTCCGCACCGATGAAGGATCTATCGGACTGGCGCTATGAGGGAGTAATTTACAAGGCGACGGATGTGCAAAATAATGAGGATCGTGACAGCTGTCTTTATGCTCCCGATGTAGCGGTGGGACCGGACGGAAGATATTATCTTTATTATGTGGACAGTAAGCGTTCCATTGTATCCGTTGCGGTCTGTGATACTCCGGCGGGTAAATACGAGTTCTATGGTTATGTGCATTATAACGATGGAGTGAATCTAGGTGAGAAGGAGGGCGATGAACCGCAATTCGATCCGGGTGTGCTGGTAGAGGGAGATAAGGTCTATCTTTATACCGGTTTTTGTGCAAGGGGTGACAAATCCAGGAGTGGAGCCATGGCAACCGTCCTAAGCAGTGTGGATATGTTGACGATTATCGAGGCTCCGGTTATTGTGGCTCCCAGTGAACCATATAGTAAGGGAAGCGGTTTTGAGGGACATGAATTTTTCGAGGCTCCCTCCATTCGTAAGTGGGGAGATACCTATTACCTGATCTACTCCTCAATTCTAATGCATGAGCTATGCTATGCCACGAGTAATCATCCTACAAAGGATTTTGTATATCGTGGAACAATTGTAAGTAATTGCGATATGGGCATCAGCTCCTACAAACCCGTGAATAAGCCTATGGCTTATGGCGGGAACAACCATGGAAGTATAGTGGAGATCGATGGAAAATGGTATATCTTCTATCACAGGCATACGAACGGAACGAATTTCAGCAGACAGGGTTGCTTGGAAGAAATTAAATTTATGGAGGATGGAACAATTCCTCAGGTAGAAATGACCTCCTGTGCTTCCAATGGCGGTCCCCTTGAGGGCTTTGGTGAATATCCTGCCTATATAGCCTGTAATTTATTCTGTGATGAGGAGTCTGTCTATACGGATTTTACCGGAGCATGGATGAATAACCAATTTCCTAAGATTACACAGGACGGAAAAGACGGCGATGAGGAAATAGGGTATATTATGAATATGAAAGCATCTGCCACGGCAGGCTTTAAATATTTTGATCTCAAGGGAGTTAAGAGGATTAGGATAAAAGTACGTGGTTATTGCAAAGGAGAGTTTGAAATAAAGACCTCCTGGGATGGCCCTGCTCACGGCAAGATACCCGTTGTATTCTCGAATGTATGGCAGGAATATGCAGCAGATATCACCCTACCGGACGGTATTTACCCCTTGTATTTTACTTATACCGGTCAGGGAAGTGCAAGTCTTGCGTCCTTTACATTGGAATAACATGGATCAGGTCTTGCATTCGGTACCATTCAAATATTAGTTGGTATTATTGCTAAAGTAAGTTAAAAAGAAGGAAGGGGCTATTACGACAGCCCCTTCCTTCCTTTATATCATATCCTGAGGAATAAGTATTCTTTGTGGGTATAAAGCTTACCTCTGTCACAACCTCAATTGGTTGTCAAGCATGGAAGTGATGTTCCTGGTAGTACCAAAAGCCTTCGCTATTCGAGTTTCAGAACAACTACGGATTTTGGTGGTATGGAGGCATGGATCTGATTGTTTTCCAAGGAGAAATTGCTAAACTTGGCTTCCTCGATCGCATTCGGTTCCTCGAAGGTGTTTCTGGCATTCATTTCACCGGAGGTGATAATGGTACCCGATATCTTGGTTTTCTTTGCTCCGAGCAACTGGCAATCGATCTTTACTTCCTGGGTTGGATCGAGATTACAGATCGATATATGGATTCTACCCTCCGCATCCATAGAGGAGGAAGCGCTAAGCTGGTTGATTTTCTCTTCCCCGTAATGGTAATAGGCATCCTCAAGGCTTGTCTCCAGTAGTTGAGCATTTTGATGAACGGAGAACATCTTAAAGACATGGTAGGTTGGTGTTAATATCATTTTATCCCCTTCGGTCAGAATAACCGATTGCAATACATTGATCATCTGCGCGATATTAGCCATCTGAATACGATCGCAATGATTATTAAAGAGATTGAGATTGACACCGGCTACGATTGCATCCCGTAGGGTATTTTGTTGATAGAGAAAACCTGGATTCGTACCCGGCTCTACTTGATACCAGGTGCCCCATTCATCCACGATGAGACCAACCCTCTTTGCTTCGTCATATTTGTCCATTATTTCTACTGTCCTTTCAATGAGCTCTTCCATATATAAGGTCATCTTAAGGATACCAAACCACTCTTTTTCATCAAAATCGACAGCAGAGCCCTTGGGCTGGCTCCAGTCTAGGGGCATAGTATAATAATGGAGGCTAAGACCGTCCATATACTTGCCTGCATTCTTCATTACAACTTCTGTCCAATGATAATCATCAGCATTCGAACCACAAGCTACCTTGTACAGCTTGTTTTCACCGAAATTTCTCAGATAGGTAGCATATCTGCGGTATTCATCTGCGTAATATTCGGGACGCATCTGTCCGCCACATCCCCAGTTCTCATTACCGACTGCGAAATATTTTAGTCTCCAAGGCTCCTCTCTGCCGTTTTTCTTTCTTAATTCAGTCATAGGAGATATGCCATCCGAGGTAATATATTCGACCCACTGTTGCATCTCTCGTACCGTACCGCTGCCCAGATTGCCGCTGATATAGGGTTCTGCACCGATAAGCTCACACAACTCCATGAATTCATGGGTTCCAAAATGGTTGTTTTCCGTGACTCCGCCCCAATGAGTGTTAATCATGGAGGGGCGATTATCGTAGGGCCCAATACCATCCATCCAATGATAATCATCCGCAAAGCAGCCGCCCGGCCATCGAAGCACCGGTATCTTCATTGCTCGTAAAGCATCAATGACATCGGTTCGCATGCCATTGACGTTGGGAATTGGTGAGTCCTTGCCAACCCATATTCCTTCATAGATGCATCTGCCAAGATGCTCCGCAAAATGCCCATAGATGTTTTTATTAATGGTTCCCTTTCTAATCTCAGAATTCACTTTCATTTTAATCATAATAGCATCCTTTCTTTAACAAGTGTTTCCTTATGAACAAACTAGGTTCCGGGCGGGAAACAGTGTAATTTTATGAATTTTATATACAAAAGGAAAAACGTTTAACAAGATAAACATAAGGGATATTTATAAAATAGTCAAGGCTATATTTCCGTATTATTCAACAATATGTACAAATAATATTGACATAAGGATAAGATTATAGATATAATGCTATATATCTAGGTAAAACGATATACAAAGTATGTGGGGGTGGGTTATATGAAAAAAGAAAGCAGAGGTATGGTCAAAAAAAAGACAAGTTTAAGAGGAATTATTTTAAAAATGATTGGAAGTATCAGAGTGAAGCTGATCGTTTGCTTTTTGGTACCGGTCCTGTTCATTGTTGTTTTAGGAATTGGTGCCTATAAAAGCTCATCAAAGGCTATTGTTACAACCTTTACCGATGCAATGGTTTCATCAATTGAGAAAACAGGCGAGTATTATGATTTGATTTTAAAGAACATCGAGGATAAAGCGGTATCATTTGCTGTTGATGCCCAGATTCGGGACTATTATGCGGGCAAATATGCAAACAATGCTCTTGAGGATGGTAATGCGTATAAAGACGCAAGAAGTCGTGCAGCTATTTTGGCGACCTCTGACCGTTATATTGAAAACATATTTATTATCTCAAATACCGGCAAGCCCATCACAACATATGGTATGTTTGAAGATAAGGTTGATTCCTATGAAGAATTTTCAAAAACTTCAGAAGCGGTACTGATTGACTCCAAGAAAAATACAAATCTGTGGACCGGCTATCATGCCTTCTTGGATGAGCAGTTAGAAATACCGAAGGATAAGTATGCAATTACCCTATCCAAGCAGCTTCTGAATGTAACAGCCAGACCGATTGGTTATCTCTTTGTTGATGTATCAATGAGCGTGATCACCGATGCGCTAAAAACCATGGAGCTGCCGGAGAATAGCTATCTGGCTTTTATAACACAGGACGGGAAGGAAATAACATCGGAGGGCATTAATGCAGAGCCGATATTTACCGCTCTTAAGGAATATGAAGGTCTAAGGACGAGTATGGAAAGTAAGGATCATCAATCCGTTACCTATAAGGGAGAGGAGTATGAATTTATTTATGCCACAATAGGGGAAAGCGGTGCTGTTATTTGCACCATGATTCCTTCTGCCTATCTTCTGGAGCAATCAGCGTCGATAAAAGGTCTTACCTTGCTCCTGGTGCTGATTGCCGCTGTCTTTGCGGTAATGATAGGAGTCTTTGTTGCATATGGGTTTGGAAAAGCGATAAAGGATATGATTTATACCTTATCCAAAGCAACGGAGGGAGATTTAACAGCTT
>JAEYXC010000404.1 GCA_023428655.1 Bacillota bacterium
CTTAATGGTGCAAAATCGAATTTTACATTTAATGGTGTATAAATCAGTAACAACAAGCCCATAAGGAGAATTAGGTTTGTCACCCAAATTCCTTTCTCCTTCTTAAGCCTTTTTATAATCGTAACCACCGTTTCACTTTCGGAACAGTTCACAAGGACCAGGAGAATACTGGAGAAAACCAATACAGTAAAACCGCAGGTTCTTGCGGTTTCTACCGAATAGCCTTGGTTCATCATTCCATAATATAATAAGAAGGAAGCAAAAAATATCATGACTCCCTGTATAAGGCTTTTTATAAAGGAGCGTCCTGAAATCAAAGACATACTCGCACTTCGTGGAGCCTTCTTCATAATATCCGGTTCTGCCGGCTGTCGCTCCAGGGAGATCGAAACGGTAGGATTCATTACTAACTCAAGGAGCACAATGTGTAACGGCATTAGCAAAAGGGCCTCGGGTGTAATTCCAACGAAGGGTGCAATGAGGCTGATCAGAGCAATCGGTATATGGAAGGTCAGTACATAAGCAATTGTTTTCTGAATGTTATGATAGATTCTTCGTCCATCTCTTATGGTATCAAGGATTGTATTAAAGTTATCATCCAACAGAATTAAATCAGCAGCTTCTCTAGAGATCTCACTCCCATTTTTGCCCATTGCAATTCCAATGTCCGCCGATTTTAGAGCCGTAGAATCGTTCACTCCATCTCCCGTCATTGCGACTACTTCACCATTATGCCTTAAAGCATTCACAATCCTCATTTTGTGAAGTGGCATAACTCTTGCATATATATTACATTCCCTTACAATCTCCCTGAGTTCGGCATCGGAAGCAGCCTCCAGCTCCTCCCCGGTGATCACTCGATGGGTATTCCTTATTCCAACCTGGTTCGCAATGGAAACAGCGGTGATGGGATGATCACCGGTAATCATTATAATCCGAATCCCTGCCTCGTAGCAACAGACCAAACCGTCTGAGATTGTTTCTCTCACTGGATCAGCCAAGGCTAGCATCCCTCGAAAGGATAGGCTGCACTCAGATAACTTGTCAGGTAGCTCCTCCTCTTCTTTGAATTGTGTGTCAGCAATCGCGATTACCTTACAGCCTTTTTTAGAATATTCTTGAAGCTTATGCTCCATTATCCTTCTCTCATCATTGGAAAGCTCGGATATGGAGAGGATTGCTTCAGGACTTCCTTTTACCGCTAATATTCTTTGATCCGTCCTTTGCCAAAGCTGCCCCATAGCCTTCATCTCATTGGTAAAGGGATAATCCTTAAGAATTCTATCACCAGAATGGAAGGAGCAGGTTGTAACCTCTTCTCTGTCACTACCGTGTTCACAAGCCTTCCTATCCATACAATTACTGCATAGATATTCTCCATAATCAAGCAGTGCATTTTCAACGGCATCTCCGGTTTCCTTGCGACAAGCCATGGATAATACCTTACAAAATTTATCCCCTCTTGTCTCCGAGAAATAAGCCTCTCTCACCTGCATGCAATTCTGGGTAATTGTTCCGGTCTTATCCAAGCATAAAACAGAAACTGCACCAAGACTTTCGATGGAGGATAAACGTCTTACCAATGCCTTCTTCTTCACCAGGCGCAAAGCACCCATAGTAAAATACACGGACATTATTACCGGGAATTCACCCGGCACCAAGGATAGTGCTAACACTACTCCTGCTAACAAACTGTGAATCAAACGCTCAGAAATTTCATAATCCGATAGATTTATATAGGTAGCAAGGCTCACCAAGAAAAATAAAGCAAATGCAAAATAGGTACATTGCCTTGCCAGCCTACTCAGCTGTAGCTGTAATTTGGAATTGACTCTTTCCATTGTAATAAGGTTTTTGGCAATCTGCCCATATGCTGTATCATTTCCAATTCGTTCTACAATCATTCTACCCGTACCCAGACATACCAATGTTTCTGCATAGCAATAATTAGAACGCTCGTAGCTTACCTTATCTACTCCTAAGGCTTCCACAATTGGTTCCTTCATTACTGGGATAGCCTCTCCGGTAAGCATGCTCTCATCAATGCTTAATCCGCTACAGGCAATAAGATATCCGTCAGCCGGAATCTTTACACCCTCATAGAGCAGCACCAAATCACCGGGGACAATATCTTCCTTTCGGATATACTGCTTTTCCCCTTCCCGAATCACCTCTACTCTCGGCGATGTGATATCCTTCAGCTTTTTTAATACATTTCCCGTTCTAATCTCTTGGAACAAATCAATTCCGATGACGAAGATAACAAAGAAAATCATTACTATCCCATCCAAAGACTCCCCTAGAATGAAATAGATCAATGATGAGATTGCTAATAGCAGATAGATTGGCTCGGAATAAATGTGTTTCAGGTTCTTACGAATGATACCTCTTCCCTTACATTCAATCACATTCTTGCCAAATTTTATCTCTTGTTCTCTTACTGCCTTCATCGATAACCCTGTCCGGTCTGTCATTTACGTTACCTCCTTATACAAGGCAATGCATAGGCAGATGTGATGCTCCATGGGCAGAAAAAGACCTGTGGAACACATATAACAGTAATGCTACTCTGTCCCACAGGTCTTCCTGTTGCTGATTGTCAGCCCGGCCGCACGCACGATTAATTTATTACGTCGCCTGATCAGATTGTACTGTAGATTGGCTAGAACAGCCTATGCAGTGCAAGGTGATTCCTATGCTTTATCTTATGCAAGGTGCGAAATATGGTTACATAGGCGAAAGATATGGCTTAAAATTATAATTCTTCGTACACTTTAACGATAGAATTTGCTCGAATTATGAAGTATAATTTCTATTTGATTTCACAATTTTGTAACATTTCATTAAAATTAATACCTTATTAATAGGAAGGATTGCAATGAACTACGATTTATTATTCTTGGATGTGGATGGGACCTTGAAGCAGGAGCCCAATCAAATATCAGAAGTAAACAAAGAAGCGGTAATACGTGCTTGCTCTGCGGGCAAGAAGGTATCCATCGCGTCAGGTAGAAACAAAAATTTAATCCTTAATACAATACGTGAACTACAATTAAATCACTATGGAGCCTCCTATACGGTAGCGTTGAACGGAGCACATATTATCGACAATCATACGGGTAATACGCTTCACACCGTCCCGATCTGTACTAATTTGACCTATCGATTATTCTTAAAGGCCTATGAGCTTGATGTATCCTGTCATGTATACACCGAAAATCTGGTATATTTTAATTATAATGACCTACAATTCGATTGGTATAAAAAGGGTGGCTGTGACTGCAGAATTGTTGATATGGGAAGTCCGGACCTGGGTCTTTTGGAAGCACCTTTAAAGTTCTTTGTAACGAGTTCGGATAAGGATAAGCTGGAATGCTTTAAACGTGAAATGCATGAAGCTACCAAGCACAGTCTAAATGCTGAGTTCTCAAGTGATTATTCTCTGGAATACACCTCCATTCATGCCAGTAAGGGTCTGGGACTGGAATATATCTGCAAGCTCTTTGGTAAATCACCAGCGGAAGCTGTTGCAGCAGGGGACGGCGAAAATGACATCTCCATGCTTCAAAAAGCCGGTCTGGGTATCGCAATGAAGAATGCCATGGATAGTGTTAAGGCCATCGCTGACACCGTAACCGAACGCACCTGTA
>JAEYXC010000412.1 GCA_023428655.1 Bacillota bacterium
GCATTGCAAGCTTAGGATCCTTGAGAAATGATATACTCTCAACTCCCATTTGCCGTAATAGATAAGGAAGTATTCCTAGATTTGGATCCAGGAGCATTGACCAGACAATACCGATCGCTGTCATAGAACATACAAAAGGCAAATAATAAATAGATCGCAACACTTTTGTATATCGATTATTCTGCGCAACATACATACTTAATATTAGGGCAAGCCCAATCTGTAAAGGTACCTTAAACAATGCAAAGAGTAAACTGTTAAACGTAGCATTACTAACTCTGCTATCGCTAAATAGTTTTATAAAATTCTTTAGTCCTGCAAAGGAGATATCATTCATAAAAATGTTCATATTTAGCAGGCTTATAATAAAGGATGCGATGAGGGGAATAAAAACGAATACTGCAAGTATCAACATCGAAGGCAGAATAAAAAGATACGCACTGTTTTGGTTATGTGTTTGAAATTTTTTCTTACGATTCATACTGTATCCTCTCTTTATTAAGATAACTCTATGTCATCTTGGTTTCTATTCTTGTGAACTGATGCATTTTACACCAGTTCACAAGAAACATATGACCATAGAGTTATCTTTCTAATATAGTACAGTCATAATCTTAATATATGATAAGATAACCTACCTTGATATTTACTGCGCTAATACTTTATCCATAGTCGTTACAGCTTCTTTTAATGCATCTGCTGGAGTTGCGCCACCGTTAATTACCTTTTCAAACATAGGAATCATGACATCATTATCAATCTGACTTGCTAATGAATAACCTAGGTTATAAGCACGTCCAATCTCTGTTGCCTTAGATATAGAGTTCAATACCTCGTCATTTTTAATATCATTATCCTCTGCAAGTGTTTTAGACCATACAGGGAAGCCATTTCTTTGAGACCATTCCTTTAGAATTGGATCAGTAAGCCAATATTGCATAAACTTATAAGCTGCTTGCTTCTTATCTGCTTCGGTTCCCTTGGGAATTACATAGCTACATCCACCTGCTGGTGAGAAAGCACCTGCACTACCTGCTACGCAAGGAGCAATACCAAAGTTGATTCCTTGAGTTCTTAACCCATTGATTTGCCATGGACCACTCATGTACATAGCAATCTGTCCAGCTTGTAGCATCGTATCTGCATCAGCGCCTGTGATGTTAAGTGGTGTTACTTTTTTATTCACGGTCAAATCCTGAAGCCATTCCAGGGTTTTAAGGTTTTCTTCTGAATTTAAGAGATTTGTATTGGTATTCGGATCATTTGCATCCCCGCCATTTGCCCATAAAAACTGCATGTATGTAGCATTGGTAGGTAATGCTAGTCCAAACTGATTCTTAGAAGCATCCGTAAGTTTTACCGCATAATCCGCAAGCTCCTCTAAGGTTGTCGGAGGTGTGTTTGGATCTAGACCAGCTGCCTCAAATAAATCCTTATTCCAGTATAAATAGCTAACATTGTACTGCATTGGTGTACCATATAGCTTACCATCTACATAAGATAATTCAGTAACATTCTCTAAAAAGTTGGATTTGTCCACACCTGTTACATCCCAGAAATCACTGATATCCTCAAGTGAGCCATTGCTAACGTAAGGTGCAATATTCTCCACTCCAAATAAAACAATATCCGGTGCTGTATTTGTTGCAATAGCTGCTGGAAGCTTCTGTTGTAATGTGTCATTTGGCATGATATCCATTTCAATTTTGATATTATCCGTATTCGTTTCATTGTACTTGTCTACAATTTCTCGTAAAATATCTCCATCTGACCCCGTGAATACGTTCCAGAATTGAAGTGTGATAGGTTCCTCTGCTACTTTTTCTTCCGTTACTTTTTCCTCTGCTACTTTTTCCTCAGTTACTTTTTCCTCCGTTGTTGTGACCGGTGTTTCCGTACTCTTACACCCAATTAGTAACGTGGAAACAATTACTGCTGTTAGTGTTACAGCTAAGAGCTTTTTCATAATACCTACCTCCTAATTAATATGACAGAAAACTCTAATTTTGAATTTTCTATTATTGTGTGCACGTGTACGCACCTTAAATTTTAAGAGAATTCCCTCCACCCGTACTAAAAGTGTCTCTCATTCTCTATTACTATCTTACATTTGCGTTCACGTGTACTCTTTACACTTTCATTATATACTCTTCTTATTTTTTGTCAATAATTTTTATTATTTTATAATATTGTAATTTCTGGTAAACAAGTAAGAAAAAGGATGCATTTAAAATTCATCTATAAGCATAAAAGGGCCCTAAAACCTTGTAAACCGCATAAATAATGGATTACAGACTTTAGAGCCTCTTATGAAATCATTTTATACCAATGCTAAAACAGCACTACTGAACCGCTATTTGATTGTTTTATGACCTTTTATTTTAGCTAATAATACAACCTTTTTTTAATATAATATTAGCATACTGTGCAGCTTCACCGGTTGCTATTATTGCATAGGCACTTTTCGCTCTTTCATAATATTGAAAACGTTCCATGTAACTTAATTTTGCATCTTTTTCATGTTTATTAAGTATACACTTATAGTCCTCCCATATCGTAGGTACTACCGTGTCCCCTTTACAAACCTCCATTAGTACAAAATGGTTATCATCATATTGATCGAGTGGTAACACAGTTAGCACAGCATCAAGCATATCATTTGCCTGAATACCTGAAGCATGAATCAGTCTTTTTGCCATACTTGCAGCCGGAAAATTGCCATCCGCTATTACAATCTCGTCACCATGTCCCATTTCACTTAGAATCTTAAGTAATTCTGGTGACAATACTGTTGGAATATTCTTTAGCATACCATAACCTCCCTAATACTATAGTATTACACCATCCCTGAATATGGATATTTCTCGATAACCATTCTGTTCATTTTTCGTCCTTCTTCCTGATGCGACATCAAGAATAAAGTCCAAAAATTGTTCTGTTACTTCCTCAAAGGGCACTCCATCTAGAATGGCTCCTGCATTAAAATCAATCCAATTTCTTTTCTTTTTATATAAATGAGAATTACTTGAAATTTTTACTGTTGGAACCGCTGTACCAAAAGGATTCCCTCTACCCGTTGTGAATAGTACCATCTGTACACCACTCGCTACTAGGTTGGTAGCCGAAATCTGATCATTACCAGGCCCATTGAGTAAACTAAGGCCATTCTTAACCACAGTTTCACCCATATTAAGGACGTCTACTACAGGGGCTGTACCCCCCTTTTGAATACAACCCAGGGATTTCTCCTCCAGACTTGTTATTCCGCCTTGTTTATTGCCTGGGGATGGATTTTCATATATTGTTTGCCCATACTTTGTAAAATAATCTTTAAAGTTATTGATTAATTCTACGATCTTTGTAAACACATTCTGATTAACCGCTCTTGCCATGAGAATTTGTTCTGCTCCAAACATCTCCGGTACCTCTGTTAAGACGGTACTTCCACCTTCCTTCACGATCTTATCATTCACTTTTCCACACAAAGGGTTTGCAGTAATACCAGAGAAAGCATCGGAACCACCGCATTTAAAGCCTACCCTCAGTTTACTTGCCGGAACCCTCGTACGTTTACTTTGTGAAGCGTACAAAATCAATTCATCTAATAAGGCTTCTCCTGCTTCTAATTCATTCTCTTGATCCTGCGTTACTAAAAATTTGACCCGATGCTGATTCGTGTTCCCAAGGATGGGTTTAAATTCATTCAAATTGTTATTCTCGCAGCCAAGACTTACAACTAATACAGCACCTGCATTCGGGTGCATGATTAATCCTTTTAGGATTTGCTGTGTACATCGATGATCCTCACCTAGTTGGCTGCAGCCCATATTATGAGTATAAGCGAAGATACCATCAATACTGTCATCCAATATATTCTTATACTTTTCACGGGCTCTTTTCGCTAATAGCTCAGCAGTGGTGTTAACACAGCCAACGGTTGGAATAATCCACACTTCATTTCGTATTCCTACTTCCCCGTTCTCTCTTTCATAACCCAAGAACGATCTCGTCGCTTTATTTGTACTAAAGTGTGATATTGCCTCTAAATCAGGCTGATACTCATACTCTACTTGACCACTTAGGTTTGTTTTCATATTATGTACATGAACATGTTCTCCTTTTTTTATGTCACAAATTGCATGCCCGATGGGATACCCATACTTTATAATCTGTTCTCCTATCCTAATATCTTCTCTCGCAATCTTATGACCAAAAGGAATACTACCAGCCTCCTCCAAGACGACACACACATTATCCTTATCTGATATTGCTAATAACCTCTCTGACATCTTTCTTCTCCATTTCCTGCAAGTAATACTCCACTAATTCTGTTAAGCCTTGTATCTCAGTAAGATCCTTACCGGACCAAAATTCTGTATGAGACAATACCTTCTTCACTACTTGTTCTGGGGTATTCCAAGCACGTTCAAAGAATTGAATTACTGCCAAATCATCTTTAATCTGATAGCTTGTTCCATCCTGTCTTGCTCCCATATATGCTTCCTTTTGCATCGTACCTTTGTAGAATCGAATCAATGCAGCAAGGGCAAAAGCAAGATGAGTTGGAACCTTATGCTCTCTATTTACATATTCAAGCAACGAAGGAATACATCTAGCATTCATCTTGGAGCAAGAATTTAAGGAAATGTCAAGAAGACTATGTTTTATATATGGATTTGCAAAACGATCCTTAACATTACTTGCAAATTCAAGTAGTTCCTCTTGGGGTAGGTCTAAGGTAGGGATCACTTCTTTTTCTAAAAGCTCATCAAGATACCTTGTAAATACCTTATCCTTCATAAAATCAAGCACAATGTTATGTCCTGATAGGTATGCCCCTAAAACGGTACTGGTATGTCCTCCATTTAGGATGCGAACTTTTCTCGCCTTATATGGCTTAACATTATCCGTCCATATTACATTCTGAGGGCCTTTATGGATTGGAAGAATATCTGCCCAGTCTTTGTTTCCCTCGATAACCCAGAGATTAAATACTTCACAGGTAACTAAAGCTTCGTCAGGGTATCCTAACAGCTTATCAAAATGCTGCAGTGTTTCTTCGTCCTTTGGATATCCGGTAACGATACGATCTACCAATGTACTGGTAAATTTATTTGCATTTTCAATCCAATCAATTGCCGCTTTCGGAAGCTCCCATTCTCTTGCATACTGAAGAACAATTCTCTTAAGCTCATATCCATTATTGTCAATCAATTCTACCGGCAAGAATAATAAGCCTTTGCTAGGGTCTCCATTAAATGCTTTGTATCTCTCATATAGGAAAGCAGTCACCTTTGCAGGATAGGTCTCTGGCGGAGTATCCGTAAGCTTACAGTCTGCTTTATATGTAATACCTGCTTCCGTAGTATTGGATACAACAACCTCTAAGTCTTCACTTCTTGCTAGCTTTAACAATTCTTCATAATCATCATATGCATTAATGCATCTCGAAATAATATTGACTTCTTCAATCTTCTCTGTGGCTTCTCCATCCTGTAATCCACGCATTGCAACATGATACTTATCCTGTGAATTCAATATACTCTTAATCCTATCTCCACCGGGTATTGGTTGACAAAGAACGACACTTCCTTCATATATCCCACAGTCATTAATATTTTGTATCATCCAATCAACAAAACCACGTAAGAAATTACCTTCTCCAAATTGGAGGATTTTTTCTTTTCTCTTCATATATATCCAAGCCCTTTCCAAAGTCTGCAATTTGTGAAGTGCACAAATTGCTGTGTGAAAATCTGTTTTTCACACTAATCACATCCTTCATTATCCTGACTTTATACCGGACTATCAACCAATCTCAATTAATATCTTAGCAAGTGTTCCATCATTATGGGTTAATGCTTTAAATGCTTCGTCTGCACGGTCCATTGAAACGATATCACTAACCATCTTCATTATGTCAACTTTACCTTGTGAGACAACATCAATCAAGGCTTCAAAGTCCCTTGTATAAGCATTTCTGCTACCAAAGATATTTAATTCCTTCTTTAAGATAATGGAATGTAAGAAGGTTGTGTCCTGCTTACCATTACCAATTAATATAATATTAGCGCCGAAAGCTGCACAATCGATACAATTTAGGAAGGTAACCGATTGCCCACAAGCTTCGATACATACATCAAAACCATTTCCCTTCGTAATCTCTTTCGTTGCCTCTAAAATATCTTGCTTTTTACTATTGATGATTCCATTCGCACCATATTCTTTAGCAAGCTCAAGTCGATTATCTAAAACATCTGCTACGTAGCATTCTCCACCCTTTAATTGAGCCGATATCATTGCAAATAATCCAATAGGACCCGCTCCAACCACTAATACCTTATCCCCTTTTTTAATCTCTGCTCTAGATACCGCATGAAAACCAATCGAAAATGGCTCAATCAGAGCAAGTTGTTTTGCATCTAAGCCTTTTCCAGGGATAATCCGATCTACCGGCATAGCAAAATACTCACAGAAGCTTCCATCTCTTTGAACACCCATGGTCTTATTATCTGTACAGGCATTAACCAATCCTCTTTGACAGGAATAACAATGTCCGCAGTTAAAATAAGGATTAGCGGTTACAATATCCCCTGGTTTTAAACCTTTATCATTATCTGGTATTGAGACAATCTCTGCACTAAATTCATGTCCCGGTATTCTGGGATACGTTGTAAAGGGTTGATTCCCTATGTAGCTGGCAACATCAGCACCACAAATACCGCAATATTTAATCTTTAATAGTGCCTCATTTTCCTTCACAATAGGTCTTTCTGTTTCCTTTACTTCTATTTGATTTGGTTGCTCTATGAATACTGTTTTCATTCATTACCTCACCTTTCCTTTAGGAATCTAGATTTTTAACTCAAACCTCGCACATTTAAAACGATAACCCGAGTAGATGGTTACGATATTCGTAAGGGAAACTATCTGAACACGTCAGCACTTGATTTCACAAGGCAAAATCTTAGTATTCGACAGACGTGTGAAGCCAAGTGAAAGCATGTTTTTTGATGAATATAGTAATCATCTTCTCGGTGAAAAACTGCAGGTGCGAAGTTTAAGTTATTCACTGCTACCTAGATTTATCAATATATTTTTCATTCCATATAACTGCAGTCTTTAGCGGAGCACCCTTGCTATAGATTTTTTCCTTATAAGCTTTCATTGGATCACTGATAAACTCCTCCTTATCAATTAATTCTACAATCTGATCATATCTACTCTGCTCTAAGATTTTGATTGCTTCCTCCATATGATCTTGCCTAAAATTAATTGAACCAAAGATCAAGTTGTTCTTAAAGCCAAAAGGCATCGTATCATAAGAAACAACAGGACCAAGAGAAAAACTATTATATAGACCATTACACCCAAGAACCCCATACTTAAATGCAAGCTCATGTTCTATATTGGCTCCACTTACACCAATGAATGTAGTTGCTGTTCCACCTAATTTTTCGACAATTACTTTTGCTAACTCCTCACTGGAAGCAAAATTACTTTGAACATAATCTGCCCTAGCCTGTTCCTTCGCAAATTTAACTTTTGGTGAATTCTCATCACTTCTGCCAACAAATACAATATTCGCTTCGGGATATTTTTGCCTGATCAAATCTCCAATAAACATTCCGGTAGTTCCGAGACCAAAGATACAAACTCTCTTGAAGGTATTCTTTTTGGCTAATATCCTTGCTTCTGCTTCGTCACATTTATGTTGCGCCATCTCCACACGGAAATTATGTGCTTCCCCTAAGTCTTCCATTCTCTCTCTTTGAAAGATCATACAGCCATAGGGATCCGGAAAGACTAATTTCTTCGCTAAGGAGAATGCCAGCTTACCATCCTTGACATAACCCTCCGGGATGTCAAGAAGCATATCCGGATGATAATAATTCATATCCGAGAACAATCCATCCGCTCCATCACAGCCATATTCAAAATAACTCTCTTCTTCTGTGTATCTGGTTGGATCATAACTATTTCCACCTCTGATCAAAACGATAGCAAAACGATTCTGAGAAGGAACCCATACAATACCTTCATGTCCATTAATCAAACGTTTCTGCCCTTCAGGGAATTTATCGGTTAGCTTTCCCTCCATACCCATATGCAAGAATTCGTTATCAGTACCACAAAATCCTACGATTACACTCTCTGCCAGTATTCCTTCCTTTTCCTCCTCACCACGGAGTCGTCTTCTCTTTGGATTGATGATTTCAACATCACCATATACCAAAGGTTTTTCTTTATCATTCTGAAAATATGTTCCCTTAACCTTCATCCTTACACCTCTATTCCACTATATTTAAGATATGTTTCGGCTCCTCTAATGTCGGAAAACCGTAGAACTCTTTCGCATTCTCTCCAAGGATCAATGCTTTTTCCTTCTCTGATAATTGATCCGTCTTCTGTATGAAATCTAGACTCATCAAATAGGTGATTGCCGTCATTGTTCTTGGATAATCACTACCCCACATCAACTTCTTCATTCCACAAATATCAGCTGCCCTTTTAATTGCTGTAATTGCAGATGGATATGGATAATACTCTTTGTGAAATAACCATGTAATTCCACCACTTTCAATATATACATTGGGATTTTTCGCTAACTCGATTTGTTTTTCCCAACCCTTCACCGTTACCATGCCAAAATGTCCGATTGCGATTCGAAGCTTAGGGAACCGATCGACCATTGTCTGCAAAGCATCCGTTTGTTCTTCCCCTTCTGCCAAATCAATGGAAATAAATTTACCCAATCGATCCGCTTGTTCAAATAGATCAGTGTGGTTTAGCAAATTTCTATTCGCTAATCTGCCACCGCATATTTTTATACCATCAAACTTTTGTACCCATTCATTTGCTATCTCTTTTTCTTCATACAAGCAACAGATTTTAATTCGTTCTTTATATTCTTCTTTGCAGGTAAGTAGATATCTATCTTGATTTCCGTCCATATATTCTTGCGTAACTACACAGCCACTTACTCCTGCATAATCCATATTTGCAAAAAGCATATCAGCTGTATTCCTGCCATCAACCATATAGGGTGGCATCATTTGTACAATATCGCCGCAAAATTCACTTCTTCCCCCTGATAAAGCAAATACAGGCTTTCCGTTAATCCTACCCTGTTGCTTATCCCATAAATGTAAGTGCGTATCGATTATCATAAAAACACCTCCTTATCC